>JASHUE010000200.1:0-5178 GCA_030040195.1 Streptosporangiaceae bacterium
CAGGGCAATCAGGACCGAGGGCCCGATCTCCGGCGGGATCGCGAAGGACTCGAGCAGGCCAGCCAGAACCTCACGGGAGTTCAGCTGGATGCTGAATTCACGGAGGCCAAGCGCCGCCACGGCGTCGTGGTGCGCGCACAGCACCTCGGCGTCGGCCATGGCGGACGCCGACCCCAGGGTGTCCAGATCGCACTGCACGAACTCGCGGTAGCGGTCCTTGCCCGGCCGGTCCGCGCGCCAGACCGGGCCCATCGCATAGCGCTTATACGGGGTCGGCAGCTGGCTGCCATAGGCCGCCGTCACCCGGGCGAGCGGGACCGTCATGTCATAGCGCAGGGCCAGATCCGCCTCGCCGGTCGCCTCGTGCTCGCCCCGGCGGAGGATCTTGAAGACCAGCTTCTCGCCCTCATCGCCGTACTTGCCCATCAGGACGTCGAGCCGCTCGAACGCGGGGGTCTGCAGCGGCTCGAATCCGTAGCTGGCGAAGACGGACCGGACCACGCTGAAGGCATGCTCTCGCCGCTCGACGTCAGCACCGAGGAAGTCACGGGTTCCGGACGCGGGGTCGAACTGGCTAGGCATGTGATCTATCCTCGCGGACGGCGGCCCACGCCGTCACTTCAGTATCCGGGATCGCGTTATTTGCGGGTGCCGACCAGCAGCGAGTTCGCCAGGTCAGGCAGTACCACCTCGGTCCAGGTCAGCCGGGCGTCGGCCGCGAACATCTCGCGCTTGAGGTCCCGCACCCGGAGCGGCGATTCGGCCGGCAGCAGCAGCTCCGGCGTGATGTCGTCCATCACGATCCGGCCGCCAGGCCGCAGCTGGCTCACCAGGGCGCCGAACGTCTCACCGTCCCGCACCCCGCAATCGGCGAAGATCAGGTCAAAGGGCCCGAGGGTCGTGATGAGCTCGACCGCGTCCCCGGTCAAGACGGCGACCCGCTGGTCGCCCGCGAGTACGTCCTTCGCGGTGGCGGCCCGGATCGGGTCGATCTCGGCCGTGACGAGCGTGCAGTCAGCGGGCATCGCGCCCGACATCCAGGCCGTCCCGATCCCGGTCCCCGTGCCCAGCTCTCCGATCCGCCCTCCCTGGCAGCCGGCGGCAAGCACCGCGAGGAAGCGGCCGACCCCGGGCAGGCAGGCCGACCCGCGGCCGTGTCCGGGATCGTCGGCCGTGACCGGGAAGCCTATCGACCGTGCAGCGGCGTATGCGCGCTCGACCAGCTCCGGCGTGCCTCCCGAAGATGTCACGTCTTGCGACGATACACACGCACCGCCAGGGGCGCGAAGACCAGCACGAGGCCAAGAGCCCACAACATCGACTCACCGGCTGGCACGGCGACAGCTCCGCGAACCATGAGGCCGCGGCAGGCCGCCGCGAGCAAGGTCACCGGGTTCGCCTTGGCGAATGCCTGCAGCCAGCCGGGCATGGTACTGACGGGCACCAGCAGCCCGCTGGCGAAGATGAGCGGGAACATGGCAATGAAGCCGAACACCTGCACGCCCTGCGGAGTCTTGACCGACAGCCCGATCAGCGCCGACAGCCAGCACATGGCCATCGCGAAGGCGAGGACCAGCAGGCAGCCGGCTACGGCGGCAACAGGGTTGGTATGGACACGGAAGCCCAGCACCACGCCGAACCCGAGAGTCACCACGACCGAGATTACGTACCTCGCGACGTCGCCGAGAATCGCTCCCGCCAGCGGCGCCCACCGAGCGATCGGCAGGCTGCGGAACCGGTCGAAGATCCCCGCCGAGATGTCCTGGTTCAGCATCAGCCCGGTGCCGAGCGTCGCGAACAGGACGGTCTGGACAAGGATGCCGGGCATCACGTACTCCAGGTACGCCTGCACGTTCCCGTGCTCAATGGCGCCCCCGAAGACATACGTGAACAGCAGCAGGAACATCACCGGCTGCAGGCTCAGGCCAAGCAGGTCCTCCGCGTTGGTGCGGATCTTCAGCACGCTGCGCCAGGTGAGCGTGAACGAGTTCTGCAGCCCGGTCACAACGCTGACTCGCCGAGCTGGCGCGGCCGGCACGGACCCGGTGCTGCCGAGGCTGGCCGCCGTCATCGCGTGCTCCCCTGCGTGCCGCCCGGCGCCCGGCCGGCCAGCTCTGGTTCCCGCGGCGTGTCCGTTCCGGCCATGCCCCCGTCCACCTCGGCGTGGTGCCCGGTCAGCGTCAGGAACACCTCATCCAGGCTGCTCTTGTGCAGGCTGAACTCAGCCAGCTCGATCTCGCTGTCATCCAGTTGGCGCACGATGCCCGGCAGCACCGACGCCTTGCTCAGCTGGATCGTCACCCGGCGGCCTGACGGGTCCTGCACCGGCGTGTTCGACGTCCAGCCCGCCAATACGGCTGAGACATCGGCCAGCCGGGACAGGTCGGCCGGAACGACCTCGAGGACTTGCCCGCCGACGCGCGCCTTCAGCTCATCGGGCGTCCCGGTGGCGATGACCTTGCCGTGGTCGATTACGGCGATGTCATCGGCGAGCTGATCGGCTTCTTCGAGGTACTGCGTCGTCAGCAGCACCGTGACGCCTTCTGTCACCAGGCCGCCGATCATGTCCCAGACGTCGCTGCGGGCCTGGGGGTCCAGCCCGGTGGTCGGCTCGTCAAGGAAGAGCACCTTCGGGCGGCCGACCAAGCTCGCGGCTAGGTCGATGCGCCTGCGCATGCCGCCCGAGTACGTCTTCACCGGGCGGCCCGCTGCCTCAGACAGATCGAACCTCGCCAGCAGCTCGGCGGCTGTCGCCCTGGAATCCCGTCGGCTCAGACCCAGCAGCCGACCGATCATGACCAGGTTGTTCGTTCCGGTCAGCCCGTCGTCCACCGATGCGTACTGCCCGGTTAGCCCGACAAGCTGCCGGACCCGGTGAGCGTCGGTGACGACGTCGTAGCCGCCCACCATCGCCCTGCCGCCGTCGGGCTGCAGGAGAGTGGTCAGGATCCGCACGGCAGTCGTCTTGCCCGCGCCATTCGGGCCGAGCACGCCGAGCATCGTGCCGGCCCGGGCAGCCAGGTCAATGCCCGCGAGGGCACACGTCTTGCCGAAGTTCTTCTCGAGGCCCTCGGCCCTGATTGCGTCGGTCACCTGGCGTCTTCGCCCTTCTGTGTCGGCTGAACCTGGCTGCGACCCGAACTCGCCTGCCCGTGCTCCGGCACCCTGAACGGCCCCCGCAGCGCCAGCCGCTGTGCGCTCGCCCGGATCCGGCTGTACCGGTCGCGGGCCCGCTGCCGGCTGGCGGCGTGCCGATCGCGCACCCGCTGGCTGTCCCTCGAGTGCCACTCGCCGGCCCTGGCCGAGGCGCGAGCTCTGGCCGCCGCATGCCGGTCCGAGGTTCGCCGCCACGCCTTGGCGTGCCGCTCGTAGTGCGCCCAGGACGCATTCGCGCCTGCCCGACCCCGCAGCCAGCGGGTCTCGGCAAGCCCGTCTACTAGCACTCGGTGGAGGCGCTTGATCGTTCTCAGCATCTCGTTCCGCTCTCCCCGCTGCGAGACTGGGCGCCAGGACAAGATATATCTTCAAGTCTCGAGAGACAAGATATATCTCATGACTCGTCTCCGCCCTGCAGCTCAGCGGAGCACCGGCGCGCTATCATGAGGCGTACGGCGTACTTCAATGCGTACACCGTACTCTGAGTAAGGTAGCTGGACGAGATGGCGCAGTCAAACGCAGCGAGCGAGATACCGATCTGGGCGCGGCCCGAGCCTGCGGGCCGGCGACCGCGATTCAGCCGCGATCAGATCGCGGCCGCCGCGCTCGCCCTTGCCGACGCCGAGGGTTTCGAGGCGGTCTCGATGCGCAAGATCGCGGCGTCCCTCGGTGCCGGGACGATGAGCCTGTACCGCTACATCGCGACCAAGGCCGACTTGATGGCGCTGCTCGACGACGCGCTCCTGGGCGAGGCGCTCGTGCCAGAAGGCGAGATGCCAGCCGACTGGCGTGACGCGCTCGTGCTGGTGGCCCGTCAAACCCGGGCCACCTTGCTGCGCCATCCCTGGGCGGTCCACGCCCTGTACGGCCCGGGCCAGGCCCAGAACGAGCAGGCCGGCCCGAATGGACTGCGTCACTTCGAGCAGTCGCTCGCGGCACTGGACGGCGCGCCGCTGGACATGCAGGCCAAGGCCGACGTCATCGCCATCGTCGATGACTATGTCCTCGGGCATGCGCTGCAAGCGGGAGAGGTGATTGCGCGGTTTGGCGGCTCGCGGGCGATGCCCGCGCCGGCCACCGAAGAGTTCATGGCGTCCAGGCTCGCGTCAGGGGACTACCCGCACGTCCGTGCCCTGCTGACCGGGCCCGCGTCGCAGTCCCTCATCGATCCGGGCCACCTGGAGGAGCGCTTCGAGCGCGGCCTACGGCTGCTGGTTGACGGCTTCGCGGCACGGCCTGGAACCTCCCGACAACGCGACTGAGCGCCCTGCGGGGGCGGCAGGGCGCTCAGTCCGTCTGGCAAGCTGGTCAGCCGACCGGGCCCGCGATCATTGTGACGGTGGCGCTGCGGGACTGCCCGGACTGATCCGTCCAGGTGACCGTGACCCTGTCGCCAGGGTGGTACTGCTCGATCACGCTCTGGAGGTCGGACTGCGCGGCGACCTCATGGCCACCGATGGCCGTGATGGTGTCGCCAGAAGCCAGCCCGATTTCAGCGGCCGGCGTGTCCTTAATGACGCCCTCGATCGTCGCGCCCTGGGTGGTCTGGCCGAAGCCGTTCTGGCGGGACTCCGTGCTCACGGCCACGCCGAGGAACGCGGTCTCGCCGATGTGCACGGTGCTGGAGGAGGTGCCGGCCTCAATCTGGTCGGCGATCGAGATCGCCCGGCTGATCGGGATCGCGAATGCGGTAGTAGTAACGGCCGCGGTGGTGCCCGTCTCCCCGCTGGCGGTCGAAGCCGCCGTGTCCATCCCGATGACCTGGCCGGAAGCGTTAAGCACCGGGCCGCCCGAGTCTCCGGGCTCGATGTCGGCGTTTGTCTGGATCAGGTTGCTCAGGTGCTCAAGCGTGCCGTCGCCCTCGTCCTGGGCCGTGATCGTGGCACCAAGCCCGGTTATGCTGCCCGTCGCCTCCGCCGGCGTGCCGCCCCGGCCCTCGGCATTGCCCAGGGCAACGATCCGCTGGCCGGCCGTTAGCCCGGAGCTACTGCCAATCGAGACCGTCGACAGCCCTGACGCGCC
>JASHUE010000201.1:0-3970 GCA_030040195.1 Streptosporangiaceae bacterium
CGGCCCGGCCTCGGCGATCAGCGCGAAGAAGCCGATGAAGGCCACCGCGGTGCAGACGACAGCCAGTCCGCCGATCGCCCAGAAGACCTTCGCGGCCGGAACGGACGACGGCCAGGTAAGTGCCGCCAGCGGCGCGTAGACAACCGCCGCGAAGGCCAGGCACACGGCCGTAATCCCCAGCGAAGGCAGCGCACTCAGCTTGCGGCTTGCCACCAGCGGCCCGATCGCATAGCAGACGGCCACGCCGAGCACCTCGAACACCGATCCGGTAGCGCCGCGCGGAGCACCGGGACCGAGCAGCAACGCGACACCGCCGAGGCCGACCAGCAGCCCTGCCCACCGGATCGCGGACATCCGGTCCCTGCTACCAGTGAACCGCGCCAGCACCGCGACGATGATGGGCACCGCCGCCACGAGCAGCCCGCTCAGCGAGCTCGGCAGCCTGGTCTCCGCCTCGGTCAGCAGGAGCCATGGCGTGATGATCTCGACCAGTGCGAACAGCGCGAGCCAGCGCCAGTGCGGTCGCAAGACGGCGAGCTCCCGCCGGCGCACCGCCAGCGGAAGAAGGATCGCGGCGCCGATCGAGACCCGCGCGAGTACCAGGACTGGCGGTGCCACACCGCCGACGGCCACCTTGATCAAGAGGTAGGGGATACCCCAGATCAGGCTCATCGCCGCGAACAACAGCCAGCCTCGGCGGCTCACTAGCCCACCCCTTTTGCTCGGTCCTGGGCCCAGTATCGGTGAGACCGCCGACAGATTCTTGAACGGTCTTGCGGGCCAGCGGCCAGGCTCGCATCTCCCCGAGCGGGGGGAATTGGTCAGGATGTGCTAAGCAGCGCTTAACGTACTTATCGCAGTGAATATTCGCAATCCCCCGCATGACTAAAATGCAACCCGCTCACGACCTGGCTGCGGGGCTTCCCCGGTTACTCTCACAGTGAGCGCGGAATTCGACCCAACCCGCCCCGGAGGAACAGTGCGGCTCACCACCTTCGGCCCGGCCGCGCCGACGGCTGTCGCCGAGGCACCAGCCGTCGCCCGGCCGCGGATGAACGCGTGGCTCGCGCTGCTTCTGTCCGCGGTCGGCGGGTTCGCCCTGGCCGAGGCCTTCCCGCCCGCCGGCATCTGGCCGCTCGCGATCGTCGGTCCGGCGCTGCTGGCGATCACCTTGCGGGGGCAGCGGCTGCGAGTGGCGCTGGCGATCGGCGTCGTGTTCGGCCTGTTCTTCTTCTATCCGTTGCTGTCCTGGGAGATCAATCTCGCCTGGTACGTCTTGGTCGCGCTGTGCACCGGCGAGGCTCTGATCTTCGCGGTGCTGACGACCGGCCAGTGGCTGCTCCTGCGGCTGCGAGCCTGGCCAATCGCGGTGGCCGGGTGGTGGGTTGCCGCCGAGGCGGTACGCGATCGCTGGCCATGGGGTGGGTTCCCCTGGGGCAGGCTCGTGATGAGCCAGGCGACCTCGCCAACGGTCAAATGGGTCGCGATCGGCGGACCGCCGTTCCTGTCCTTCCTGATCGCGCTCTGCGGGACCTGCCTGGCCTGGCTGATCATCGGCCCGTCGCGCGTGCCGTCCTCGCGCCCGGGCTCGCGCCTTCGCAACCTGATCGCCGACAAGCCGCGGGTGGCGCCAGCCGCCGGGCTTATCGCGGTTGTGGCGGTGGCGCTGGGCGGCGCGCTGCTGCCGGTCGACACGGCCAGCCCCGGACAGCAGACGGCGGTGGTCGCGGCGATTCAGGGCAACGTGCCGCACGCCACCAACCTGCCCGACCTCTGGCGGGCGACCAGGGTCACCCAGAATCATGCTGCCGCGACGGACCAGCTGGCCGCCGAGGTTCGGGCCGGGAGGCGGCCGGCGCCTGACGTGGTGATCTGGCCAGAGAACTCGAGCGACGAGGATCCGGCCTATGACCCTTACATCTACGACGTGATCAACAGCGCGGTCAGCACGATAGACCGGCCCGTGCTCGTCGGTGCGGTGCTGCAGTACCCCGTACGCAACGCCGGCCAGCTCTGGCTGCCGGGCAAGGGCCCGGTCGCTGTCTACATCAAGCGCAGGCTCGTGCCGTTCGGCGAGGTGATCCCGTTCCGTGGCCTGCTCAAGCACATCACCAACCTTCCGTCTTCGCTGCAGCCGGTTAACTTCACGCCAGGTCACAAGGCCGTGGTATTCAAGATTGGCAAGATCAGGCTCGGCGACGTGATCTGCTACGAGGTCAGCTTCGATGGGCTGGTCGCCTCTGAGGTCAACGCGGGAGCCAACCTGCTGGCGGTGCAGACCAACGACGCCGACTTCGAGATAGACGGCCAGATGGGCGAGACACTGCAGCAGCTGGACATGGCCAGGGTCCGCGCAGTGGAGTTCAACCGGTCGGTTGTCGTCGCATCCACTACCGGCATCAGCGCGATCATCAGGCCCAACGGCTCGCTGCTGGCCGCGACCAGAACCTGGCGGCGGGCCGAGATCGAGGCCAGGGTGCCGCTGCGCAGCTCGATGACCATCGCGGACCGGGTAGGCGGCTGGCCTGAGGCCGTGATCGCCTGGACCACGGTCGCCACGATGGCCTGGGTCATCGCGGGCTTGGTCTGGCGCCGCCGCCGAGGCGATCGCCCGGAGCCCGGCCCGGCCGCACAATAGGGACGTGGGAATCCGCCGCGCGCTCGGGCAACCGGTGCGGTACGCCGTCCTGGTCGCCGGAGCGCTCCCCGCGCTGGCGTTCCCCGCCGCGAACCTGGAATTCCTCGGCTGGATCGGACTTGTCCCCGGCCTGGCCCTGATGCGAGCCGCGCCGTCGCGGCGCGAGGCTGCGGTGCGCGGCTGGTGGTTCGGCGCGGGCTACCTGCTGGCGAACATGTACTGGCTGGCCCCCAACCTCGGGCCGGGGCTGCTGCTCGTGGCGATCGTCATCGGATTCCTGTGGACGGCCGTCGGCCTCGCAGTGTGGGGCCTGACGCGGCCGCCGGTGTCGCTTCGGCGGGCGGCCGCGGCGCTGGTCGTGGTGCCGAGTTCGTGGCTTGTTACCGAGTGGATCAGGTCCTGGCAGGGCCTCGGCGGACCCTGGGCCGTGCTCGGTGCCAGCCAGTGGCAGCATCCGGCCATTCTCGCGCTCGCCGCACTCGGCGGCGTCTGGCTGATCACGTTCGCACTGGTCGCCGCGAACACGGGGGTGCTGCTCGTGATCACCGCGAGGTCGGCGCCGGCCAGGCTAGTCGGCGTCGCCGGGGCGCTGATCGCGGTCCTGGCCGGCCCCGTGGCCTTCGCCCTGACCGCGCCGCCGCCGGTCAGCCGGGACATCACGGTGGCGCTCGTCCAGCCGGGCATCGAGCCAACCGCAGCCAGCAGGCTGGCCGACAGCGAAAGGCTCACCGCGCGGGTGGCGGGTCGCGCCGGCCTGATCGTCTGGGGCGAGAGCAGCGTCGGCTACGACCTCGGCGACCACCCGGCGCTGCTCGCGTCGGTCGAGCGGTCTTCCCGGTCGGCCGGCGCCGACATCGTCGTCAGCCAGGACGCCCAGAACAAGACCGGCGCGCACATCAAGCAGGCGCTGGTCGTCACCAGCACCGGCACCGGGGGCAGCTACACCAAGACGCGGCTGGTCCCGTTTGGTGAGTACATCCCGTTCCGCTCCGTACTCGGCTGGCTTAGCAAGATCAGCAAGGCTGCGGCGCAGAACGTCGTGGCCGGCACCGGTGCGCACGTGCTCCGCGCGAGCATCGCGGGCGGCCACCCGCTCACCTTCGGCGTGCTGATCTGCTTCGAGTCGGCGTTCCCCGACATGTCGCGGGTGGACACCGACCACGGCGCTCAGGCGATCTTCTACCAGACCTCGGACTCCACGTTCCAGTCAAGCTGGGCGCCGGCCCAGCACGCCGCCCTGGGAGCGCTGCGCGCGGCCGAGACCGGCAGGCCGGTCGCCCAGGCTGCCCTGACCGGAGACTCGGTGGCCTTCGACGACAGGGGCAGGCTGAC
>JASHUE010000202.1:0-3340 GCA_030040195.1 Streptosporangiaceae bacterium
CGCTAACCTCAAGCCAGCCATTACAACTGTCTAGGGCGTGTAAAGGATCAACCGAGGCCGATCCGTCAAGGATCAAGTGAGGCTAGGCATCTGTCCGACTCCGGCTGATGGTTGACACCGCGGCTTCATCTGATGCTTGACACCGCCCGCCTGGGCATTCCTTTCGGCCAGTCAATCTCGGAAACCCACGGCAACGGCATCCGCCATAGCGGCTGCCATCAGCAAATGCGACATGCAGCGTCGATCGAGCCCTTGGGCGGCGAACTGCCCCGCGGCACCGACGACACGCGGCTGCCAATCCAGGGCCTTCACGGCGTCAACGTCGTTCGTCCTCGCGCTGCGCTATGCGGGCGCTCCACGTTGACCCCTGCAGCGGCACCGGCGTTGACTGGCACCAGTCCGCGAATGCCGGAGGGCGGAGCCGGGAACGTCCGCCAGCAGCTGGAGGCGATGATCAATGTCCAACGTCCCGCCCGATGCCATCCACCAGGCACGCGCACTATTCGGCGACTTCACCCAGGGCCGGTGGGAGCAGGCGCGCGGGAAACTTCACCACTACATGCGCGGTCCCGTAGATGTCGTGGGCCACATCGCCGACCGGTGGGCAAGTACAACCAGCCCCACCGGCGGTTTCGAGCACGTCGGCGAGCCATCTGCGCGCCAGTTCGGCGCTTACACCCTCGTGGAAGTCCCGGTGACCTTTAAGGCTGGCCAGGGCCTCGGCCGAGTCGCCCTGGACCAAGAAGGCAAGGTCGCTGGCCTCTCCATCCAACACCCACACCGCCATCGGCTAGATCCCCGGCCCGTCCGCACCTTGGCGCACGGAATCCCCCGAGTAAAGGACCTCATCACCACCGGCCGGCCACGCCATGCCCGGCGGCTGTCACGTCCTGTCAGTAAGCCCTAGAAGCCGTCAAGCATCACCTGAAGCCAAACCGTCAACGATCAGCTGAACCTAGGCACAATGGGGTAACGGATGATCGCTTCGCTGGGAGTCCTGGGAGAACCATCAGGTGGGACCGGACGTCCCGGGAGGATCTGAGGCTCATAAGCCGTTGGCGGTAACGGAGAACTTGGCCGAGGTCCAGGCGTGGGGTCGTGCGGAGGGCGCCCCATCCTCCGCGCGGTGGCTGGGTACGAGCCGGGCAAGGCCGCTAGTCAGAATGAGCGGATATCGACGCTTCCGCTGGAGCAACCACGGCGGCTATCTCAGACATCTTGCGGACCAACCTGAGGGGATTGGGGACGCAGGGTATGAAGTCGTAATGCTCATAGAACTTGGCCGCTTTGTCGTGTAGCGCGTCGACAACCACAAAGGCCGCTCCGACGTTGGCGGCGCCACGCACGGCTATCTCGAGAGCCTCGGCAAGAAGAGCGCCGCCAAGACGTTGGCCTTGCAGGCTCCTATCCAGAGCCAGCCTGGCTAGCAGGATTGCGGGAATCATGTTCGGGTAGCCGCGACCGGTCTTCCGTGCCAGCTCGTCCTTCTTTACCGATCCGGCGGCCGACTTCCACGCCAGCCCCAAACTCCCCGCCGCCCAGATCCGCGACCTGGCCGCACTGCGCTGGCTGCACGCCGGCGAGTCCGTGATTCTCTACGGACCGGTCGGCGTCGGGAAAAGCCACATCGCCCAGGCCCTCGGCCACCTCGCCATCCGGGCCGGCGCCGACGTCCGCTTCACCAAAACCAGCCGCACCCTGGCCGACCTGGCCGGCGGCCACGCCGACCGCACCTGGGACCGCCGCCTCCGCGAATACACCCGCCCCGCCGTTCTCATCCTCGACGACTTCGCCATGCGGGAACTCACCGCCGCCCAGGCCGACGACCTCTACGAGCTCATCAGCGAACGCGCCGCAGCCGCGCACTCGCTCATCCTCACCTCCAACCGCGCCCCAGTCGACTGGTACCCGCTGTTCCCCAACCCCGTCGTCGCCGAGTCCCTCCTGGACCGGCTAATCAACACCAGCCACCAGGTCTTCATGCACGGACCCAGCTACCGCCCCAACAAACGACCCGGCGCACCAATTCACCCCGACCTCCTCGACACCAAAGGAGGAAACCCGGTAGAACAGCACACACGAGGCCAGCCCAGGGGAATTACCTGAGCGCAGCCCAGAGGAAAACGCTGAGCGCCAACACAGGTTCTGCGGACGTTTAGATTTTCTCGCGGCAGTAACCTCTTTGTCGCAATGCGAGACTGCTGGTATGACGCCCGTCCAGTTCCTTGGACTCACAAGCAGGCGGCTCGTGGCGAGAACATGCTAAGCAGGCCAAGGATGGCGAGAGCCATAACCCGTCGGGCCGCCAGCGGCCGCCAGCGGCCGGGCAGACCTTTCCGGCCTCGCCGCCGCGCACGCCGACCAAGACTGGCAAGATCGAGCGGCTGCACCAGACCCTGCAGGACGAGTTTTTGACCGTGCACCCGCCATTCGAGACCATCACCGACGCCCCGGCCGCCGTCGATACGTGGCGGCAGGAGTACTACACCACCCGTCCGCATCAGTCCCTGAATATCGCCTTCCCCGTCACGCGGTTCGCTCCGCGGCTGACTATCGAGCGGAAGGTGTCGGGCCGCCGCGGCATCCAGGTCGCCCGGCAGGAATCCAGGTGGGCTACAGCCATTCCGGCCGACCAGGCCGTCACCATCGAACTCGGCGACACCACTCTGCGGGTCATTCGACAGCAGCGGCGAGCTGATCACCACCGCTGCGCGCACCAGCACCGGCGAGATCATCCGGTTCAAGGCACACCGCATCCGGCGTTCCTCGTGACTCTGGCTCCCGGTCGCGCGAAGTTACGCCGAGCTTTCTCGGCGTCAACGTCGTTCGTCCTCGCTAGAGCACTCCGGGCGGTTCACGTTGACTACGCTTCGGCTCCGGCTTGAGGGCAGCTATCCCGAATGCTCATTGGCCCTTGTCGCGGCCAATAATGATGTCGAGGCATCCGTTTGCAGCACGACCAGCGGCTACGTCAGCGACGACCTCAGCGTAAGCGCTTCAGTTCACGGTGTCCGCCCGTTGCTGGTACTTCAGCAGGATGCGTTTGCGGAGCCGGTTCGCTTCCCAGCGGCCGAGCAAGTTGATACCGACGATCGCGGCAGAACTCCCGCCGACCAGCACTGGCCACAAATCGCTGTGGAACCAGCCCAGACAGGCCCCGGCCACGGACGCAAGCACGGGCAGTGGATACAAGTAATTGGCGTACAGACGGATGCGTGTGTCGTCCCGCTGCGCCATGGCTGGACTCTATCTGGATGACCGTAGTACGCGCATCAGCTGATCTCGGCCGACCGGGACACCACTCCATCCGGGGCAGCGGACCGCAACCCAGAGTAGGTCC
>JASHUE010000203.1:0-5622 GCA_030040195.1 Streptosporangiaceae bacterium
GCCGCGTGCAAGGCGTCCACCAGCCAGAACGAGCAGGCGATGAATAGGCCTTCGCTGCCGGTCAGGCCGTCGTCGGTTTGGCTGGTCTGATACCGCCGGACGAGGCCGTCTTCGGCCAGCTCGCGCCGGATCGCGCTGATCGTGCCCAGCACGCGCGGGTCGGTGGCGGGCAGGAACCCGACCCGGGGGATCAGCAGGAGGCTGGCGTCCAGGGCGGCGGACCCGTAGGCCTGGGTGAAGGTGTTGCGCCTGGGGTCGAATGCGCGGGTGACCACGTCGTGGTGAATCTGATCCCGCAGCTGTTCCCATCGCAGCGCCGGGCCGGGGAGGCCGTGCATGCGGACCGAGCGCGCCATCCGGTCAGCCGCCACCCACGCCATGATCTTGGAGTGCGTGAAGTGCTGCCGCTCGCCGCGCACCTCCCACAGTCCGTTGTCGGGATCGTGCCAGGCTGACTCGAGGTGATTCATCAGCTCGACCTGCAGGGCCCAGGCATCGCGGTCAGGAGGAAGACCAGCCTGCCGAGCGAGGAACAGCGCGTCTAGCGTCTCACCCCAGACATCGAGCTGTACCTGCTCGGAGGCGGCATTGCCGGTACGGACCGGGCTGCTGCCTTCGTAGCCAGCGAGCCAGCCCAACTCAGCCTCCGGCAGGCGCCGTGTTCCGTCGATGCTGTACAGGATTTGGAGTGCATCGGGCTGGCCCGCGATGGACCGGACCAGCCAGTCTCGCCACGCACTGGCCTCGGATCTGAACCCGGCCGCCAGCAAAGCCTGGAGGGTATAGGTGGCATCGCGAAGCCAGCAGTACCGGTAGTCCCAGTTACGGACGCCTCCGAGCTCTTCGGGCAGCGACGTGGTGGCCGCCGCGACGATGCCGCCCGTGGGCTGGTAGGTCAGCGCCTTGAGGGTGATGAGTGACCTATTGATGGCGGCGCTGTACGGCCCCTTCTCGTAGGCTGCTCCAGCGGTCCATCCGGTCCAGAACCCTGTCGTCGCCGCAAGGGCCTGCTCGGGATCCGCGTGCTCCATGTCAGGGTCATGGCTGGGTGCCCACGACAGGGTGAACGGAATCCGGTCGCCCGCGCGCACGATGAAATCGGCGCGCGTCTCCCAGTGGTCTCCTCGCAGCGGAACGGCAGAGATCAGCCGGACAAGGTCGGGACCGGCGATGGCGTGGACTTGGTTGCCATCGGCTCTGACCCATGGAACGACACGACCGTAGTCGAAGCGCAGCCGCAGCGTTGATCGCATCGCCACTACGCCGCTGAGGCCGACCGCAATGCGGATGAGGTGCGGGGTGCGCGCCCTGGGCGGCATGAAGTCGATGATCCGGATGGTGCCGTCGCCGGTTTCCCAGTCCGTCTCGAGCACCAGGGTCTCGCCTGCGTAGCGCCGGCTCGTGCGCTTGCTGGCAGCCGCGGGGGCGAGTGTCCAGTGTCCGGCCTGGTCATCGTGGAGGAGAGCAGCGAAAGCGGCGGGTGAGTCGAAACGGGGCAGGCAAAGCCAGTCGACCGATCCCGCCATGCTGACCAGCGCCGCGGTGTGCAGGTCTCCCAGCAGGGCGTAATCTTCGATCTTCGCCATAGCCGCCGATGCCCTAGGGGTTGCGCCGGGAAGGCGAAGACTGCGCGGCGAAGGCCGATCGCTCCAGCTGACCTGCGGTTCCGGTACGCGCAGCTATGTGATCCCCCACGCGGAGCGCATTCGCGATGATCGTCAGCGTGGGGTTCACGGCCCCGATCGAGGGCATGAAGCTGCCGTCCACGACGTAGAGGTTGTCCAGGTCGTGAGCCCTGCAGTTCACGTCGAGGACAGAGGTCGCGGGGTCGATGCCGAATCTGGCCGTGCCTGCCTGGTGTGCCGTCGCCGCCGCGTCGAAAGCCTTGTGCAGGTAGAGGCTCCGGACGAAGGTCATTTCCACCATGCCAAGTTCTTTCAGTTTCCCCTGGAAGGTCCTGCGCAGCCGGGTCAGCGCGTCGGTGTTGTTGCCGGGCTGCAGAGCCAGCCGGATCGCGCCGTCCGGGCGCAGCGTAACTCTGCTGTCGGCCAGCGGGATGTCCTCCGTGGACAGCCAGAAGTCGAGAGAATGCCTGGCGACGCCACCAAAGGGAGCAGACGGAGCCGCGCCGAGACCGTGGGGTGCGGCTCCCTTGATTTGCCAATCGTCAGACTTCCCCAGCATCTGCACGTTACCCATCGGGTACTCGCCGTGCTGCCCTCCGCCGTAGAAGTCGTTGAGCGACAAGGTTTTCTGGAAGACCGTCGGGTTGGGCTCTCGCGAAAAGGCGATCAGGGCGAGGTTGTTGTGCCGCATATAGTTGCGGCCGACCAGGTCGGACGAGTTCGCGAGACCTCGCGGATGCCTGTCGTTTGCCGATTTCAGCAGCAGGGCAGCCGACAGTATGGCTCCCGCGGACAGCACGACAATGTCGGCCGTCAGCACGTCCGGGGAGCCGTCCGGAAGGGTGACCGCGACGCCGGCGACGGAGTGCCCGGTCGCCTCAGTGATGAGGTGGTCGACTGTAGTCTTCGTCATCAACGTCAGGTTGGGGTGCGCCGCGAGGGCCGGGCGGATCACCGCGCGCTCGGCGTCGGCTTTGGCGCCGACCAGGCAGGGGAATCCGTCGATGCGATCGCACCGTATGCACGCCGAGTCCCGGGTTGGCTGGCCCTGGGAGTCCTGGCTGAGCTGCACGCCGAGCGGCAAGTGGAACGGGTGCAGGCCGAGCTTCTCCAAGCCGTCGGACAGTTGCTGAATCCGAGGCTCGTGCTGGACGGGCGGGTACTTGTAGTCCTGGCTCGATTGGCCGGCGAACGGATCCTCTCCGTGCTTGCCGTGCACCCAGAACAGGTGCTCGGCCCTCGCGTAGTAGGGCTCCATGTCCTCGTACGTCAGCGGCCAGGCTGGCGCTCGGCCGTTCGGATGCTGGACCTCGCCGAAGTCTGCCGGCAGCAGCCGGAGCAGCGCCGCCCCGTAGACCTTCGAGTTGCCCCCCACGTAGTAGTGCAGCTCGGGCCGGAACGGGCGGTCATGGAGGTCGTAGAACGTCTCGTCGGCGGTGTATTTCCCGGCACCGAACACCGCCTGGGAGTCCCAGTTGTCTCGCTCGCGCGGCAGGAAGTCGCCCCGCTCGAGCAGTAGGACACGCTTGCCGGTCTCGGCTACGCGAGCTGCGGTCGTTGCGCCGCCGGGCCCGCTGCCGACGACGAGGACATCGTAGTGGTTGTGGTTCATGGATCAGACGAATCCGCCGTTCGCGTAGACCACCTGGCCGTTTACCCATCTGCCGCTGGGCCCGACCAGGAAGGAAACCACGCCAGCTATGTCCTCGGGCCGACCGAGACGTTCCAGTGGCGGCAAGGCTGCCAGCTGCTTCTGCTCCTCGGCTGGCGTGCTAGCCAGAAACGCCGGAGTTGCGGTCGGGCCCGGCGCCACCGCGTTGACAGTTATGTCGCGGCCGCGCAGTTCTTTCGCCAGGATGCGGGTCAGTGTGTCGACGGCGGACTTGGTAGCCGCGTAGGCACTCAGTTCGGGCGGGGCGGCCCGTACCATGCTCGACGAAACGTTGACGATGGATCCGCCGTCGCGAATACGGCGGGCGGCCTGCTGGTCAACGACGAACGTGCCGCGGACGTTCACGCGGTGAATCGCGTCGAAGTCGGCCAGGTCAAGATCGACTAGAGGACCTGGGCGGTTGATGCCGGCCGTGTGGACTACCACGCTGACATGCCCGAAGCGGTCCTCGAGGGTGCTGAAAAGCTCAGACACCATCTTCTCGTCGGCTATGTCAGCCTCATATGCCGTGCCGCGACGCCCGTAGCTGTCTATTTCGCGGACCGTCGCGTTGGCTGGCTCCTTGTCTCCGGCATAGGCCACAGCGACATCGAACCCGTCGGCCGCGAGCTTCCCCGCGATGACCCGGCCCATGCCTCCGGTCCCGCCCGTCACCAAGGCGACGCGCGTGCCGCTCTCCTGGGGATCGCCTGCTGTCGTCGGCATCCTAGGGACTCCCTCCGGTGTGAAGCTGCCAGCGCCTTCCGGCGGTTGGCGTGGTGGCGACGACCGAGTTCCGTAGCTGGCCTTTGAGTCACGTCAGCTGCTCGCCGCCGTCGATGTGCAGGGTCTGGCCGGTCAGAAAAGTGCTGGTCATGGCGAACATCGCCGTGTCCGCGATGTCATCAACAGTTCCGATCCGCTGGGCGGGATTGCGGGCGCTGGTCGTGGCGAAGTAGTCGGCCTTGCCCTGCTCCCCGAGTCCGTCCCAGGCCCCGCTGTCCACTACCCCGGGGGAGATGGCATTGACGCGGATCGGCGCAAGCTCCAGTGCCAGGGAACGGGCCAGCGTGTCGGCCGCCGCGTTGGTGATCGCGACGGCCATGGTGCCGACGACGATCTTCGAGGCCGCGACGCCGGAGAAGAGCACGAAGGATCCGCTCTGGCTCATGCGTGGCGCGAAGTGTTTGGCCAGCATCAGCGGACCAATCACCTTGGTGTCGAACGCCAGCCGGACCGCGTCCCTGCTCAGATCGGCAATGCGACCTCGGGCCCGCGCGGATGCGGTGGAGACGACGTGGTCCACGCGGCCGAGCCGTTCGCTGAGGGTGGCGATCGAGTTGTCGTCGGTGAGGTCGACGTACTCAGTGCTGACGCCGGGCTCGTCGCCGTACGCGGCGGGGAGACCCTCCTGATCGCGGCCCGCTGCGACCACCTTGGCTCCGGCGTCCCGCGCGGCCAGGACGATGGCGCGGGCCAGTCCGCTGCCCCGGCCAACGACAAGTACTGTCTGGCCTTGCAGGGGATCGGTCATGACAGGCTCCTCTGGAGGAAGGGCCGGATGTAGCCCACCGCGGCGTCGAGCTGGCTTTCGAGCAGGAAGTGGCCGCCGTCGAGCAGGTGGATCTCGGCCCGGTGTGCGTCCGCGGCGAAGGCGCGGGCGCCCTCGGCCGCGAAGATCTCGTCATTTCGGCCCCAGACCGCGAGCAGCGGCACCCGGCTGTCACGCAGGTAGTTGTGCAGATACGGGTACAGCGGAATGTTCGTGGCGTAGTCGGCGAACAGGCTCAGCTGAATCCGGTCGTTGCCAGGCCGGGACACGAGCGCGAAGTCGTGATTCCACGTGTCCGGGCTGACCATGCTGCCGTCTGGCACGCCGTGCACGTATTGCCAGCGAATCGCGTCCAGTGTGAGAGCCGCCCGGAGAGCCTGCTCGGTCTGCGGGTTTTGCTCCTGCCAGTACTCGCGGACCGGCTTCCAGAAGGCGTCGGTAAACCCAGCCTCGTAGCCGTTCCCGTTCTGGCTCACGATCGCCGTGACCGCAGCCGGGTCGGCCAGGGCCAGGCGCCACCCGATAGGCGCCCCGTAGTCGTGCACGTACATCGCATACCGGGCGACACCGAGCTGGCCAAGCAGCGCACCGGTGAGGCCCGCGAGGGCGTCGAAGGTATAGCCGAAATGGTCAGCCGCCGGCGTGTCGGACAAGCCGAAGCCGAGGTGGTCGGGAGCGATGACGTGATAGCGATCGGCGAGTTCAGGAATGAGGTCGCGGAACATGAACGAGCTTGCCGGGAAGCCGTGCAGCAGCACGACCGCGGGGGCTCCCGGAGGTCCGGCCTCCCGGTA
>JASHUE010000204.1:0-4343 GCA_030040195.1 Streptosporangiaceae bacterium
GTGAACGGGCGGATCGATGAGCTGTCGGTCATCATTGACATAACGGTTCTCCTCGCACTGGAACGTGACGTAACGAACCGCTGCAGTCGTGGTGTCGCGTGAAGGAAGCGCAAAGAGCGCGTCTCCCACGCTTGCCGCTCGGCACTGCCCGCGCCTCACCCGCGCTGAGTGAAACCGGTCCCGGCCCCGGCGAAGTCCGGCGACCACACCACTGATGGCTTTCTGACCCGGTTGCACGGTTTTGAGGCTCTCTAGGCGGCCTGCCTTGTCTGCATGACATCGACGGGGGAATGAGCCTTCGAGCCTGCGAACGCCATCGCCGAGTAGTACTCCGGGTGGATGTCGGCGGCGCAGATTCGCCCGGCCGCCGGACGACGCCGCCCTGCCCCGGTCCGTAGCGTCGAGCGCATCGATGAAGCCGGGCGGCGGCGCCGCCCAATGCGACGAAGGGCATTTGACATGATCGCGAAGACCGGAATTGCGATTACGTGCATCGCGGCGGCGGGGCTGCTCGCGTTCGCCAGCGGCAACGCCGTTGCCAGCGCCGGGACCGCCACAAAGAGCGGCGTCCTGGACTTGTACGAGATCGGCGGCGTCAGCAACACCGATACAGACGTGTTCACGGGCTTGTTCACCGATCACGGGGTCGATCACGTGATGGCCCTGGACCACGGCAACGTGAACAAGATCGTGCTGACGCACGGCACCTTCGAGGCGAACATCGCGACGCTGCTCAGCCGGGTCAAGGCCGTCTCGTCCACCAGCGGCGGATGCTCGGTCGTGCTGCGAAGCACGGCGCCCGTCGAGCTCTCCCACGGCACCGGCGCCTACCGCGGCATCCACGGCACGGTCACCGTCACCCTCGTCAACGCGATGATCTTCGCCAAGAAGCACGGCAGCTGCCCGGCAAATCCCGAGACCGCAACACCGATCGGCGAGGTTGTCAGCGCACTTGGCAGCGGCCGGGTCTCACTGTGACCGGTTCGCCTGGCGGGCCATGGTGACCAGAGCTGGCGGGGAGGCCCCGGTGGGCGCCGGGCCTCCCCGCGCTCCTGCAAGTCTTGGGTGGCCTAGTTGCCACGGGCGAGGGTACAAGCCTGTTGTCACTCGGAGTGTCTGGGCGGGCTAGCACGCCCAAGCTGGCCCGAATCAGCCTCAGACTCTGAATTCCCGGCTAAGAGCATCTCTCACAGTCAGGGGGGACGTTATGGGCACTGCAGCACCAACCAGGGACGTAGTTCTCGTGCACGGCGGTTTCGTGGACGGATCCGGCTGGCAGGGGGTGTACAACATCCTGACCAGAGACGGCTATAACGTCAGCGTCGTACAGAATCCCACGCTGTCGCTGGACGGCGACGTCGCAGCGACCCGCCAGGTCATCGACCAGCAGCCCGGCCCGGTGGTGCTGGTCGGCCACTCGTACGGCGGCGCGGTCATCACCGAGGCGGGCAAGCACGACAAGGTCGCAGCGCTGGGGTATATCGCCGCATTCGCGCCGGATGCCGGCGAGTCCGTAAATTCTCTCATCGCCGGGTTCCCGCAAGACTTGCCGCAGCCGCCGATCCTGCCGCCCGAGAACGGCTTCTTGTTCCTGGACCGGGACAAGTTCCACGACTCCTTCGCCGGCGACCTGCCCGCCGAGCAGGCCGCGTTCATGGCCGACTCCCAGGTCCCCTGGGGCCTGGATGCAACCGCAGGAACAATCAGCGACCCGGCGTGGCGGACCAAGCCGGCCTGGTACCTGCTCACCACACAGGACAAGATGATCCCGCCGCAAGCGCAGCGGGCCATGTCCCAGCGGGCAGGTGCTGCCGTCACCGAGGTAGCAGCAAGCCACTCGGTTTACGTGTCGCAGCCCGCCGAGGTCGCGAGCCTCATCGAGCAAGCCGCCACTGCATGACCTGTCGCTAGGCTGGCTAACCCGTGCGGCGGGCCGCGGCCTGCCGCACGGGCCGCCTCTACCGTGCGCCAGGGTCGGGCCCCTACCGTGCGCCAGGGTCGGGCCCCCTACCGTGCGCCAGGGCCGTCTCAGCCCGTCAGCTCGCGGGCAGCCGCCACGATGTGTGCTGCGCTGATGCCGGCCGCGTCCATCAGCTCCTCGCCGGTCCCTGAGCCCGGCATGTTCCGCACGGCCAGGTGCCTGACGGAGAGCTCGGCCCGCCCGGCGCTGGTGAGGGCGTCGAGGACGGCAGAGCCAAGGCCGCCTTCCGGGTGGTGGTCTTCGGAGATCACGACTCGGCCGCCGGTAGCGGCGGCCGCGGCAATCAGCGTGTCGGCGTCGATGGGCTTCACTGAGTACAGGTCGATGACCCGCGCGGCGATGCCGTCCCCGTGGAGCTGGTCGGCTGCGGTGAGGCATTCGTGCAGCGTGACTCCCGCGCCAACCAGCGTCACCTGGTCGTAGTCGGTGCTGCGCAGTACCTTCGCGCCGCCGACAGGGAACTGCTCGCCGGAGTCGTAGAGCACGGGGTAGGCACCCCTGGTGGTGCGCATGTAGGAGATGCCATCCTGGTCCGCCATGGCCGCGACCAGCGCGGCCGCACTGGTGGCGTCGCTCGGGTACAGCACCGTCGAGCCGTGCACCGCGCGCAGCATGGCCAGATCTTCCAGTGCCATCTGCGACGGGCCGTCGGCGCCGATTTCCACGCCGGCGTGCGAGCCGCAGAGCCGGATATTGGCTCGCGAGATCGAGGCCATCCGGATGAAGTCGTAGGCACGGGTCAGGAACGCGGCGAAGGTCGAGGCGAACGGCGTGAAGCCGCGCGCGCTGAAACCGACTGCAGCCGCGATCAGCTGCTGTTCGGCGATGTACATCTCGAAGAACCGTTCCGGGTACTTCTGCGCGAACAGGTCAGCGAAGGTGGAATTGCTGACCTCACCGTCCATCGCAACCACATCAAGCCGGGCGCCTAGTGCCGCCAGCGCCTGACCGTAGGCAACGCGGGTGGCGATCTTCTCTCCGGTCGCGTAGGTCGGCAGCGTCACGGCGGCGCGGTCAGCGGCGGCGCGCGGTCCGCCCGCCGCCGGGCCTGGTTTGGGCCCGCGGACCATCAGGTGCCGCTCGCCGCCCAGTTCGACCACGGCCCGCTCGGCCATCTCACGCGGCAACGGCTTGCCATGCCAGTTCTCCCTGTCCTCGACCTCGGAGAAGCCGCGGCCTTTCAGGGTCCGGGCCAGGATCACCGTCGGCCGGTCATGACCGTCCTCGCGCGCTTCCCGCATCGCCCGGTCGATCTGGCCGAGGTCGTGCCCGTCGATCACGATCGCCCTCGCGCCGAACGCTTCGGCACGCCTGCGGTAGGTGTCGGTGTCCCAGGACAGCTCGGTGGGCCCGCGCTGGCCGAGCCGGTTGACATCGACCATGACGGCCAGATTGGACAGCTTGTAGTGCGAGGCCTTGTCGAGCGCTTCCCAGATCGAGCCCTCGGCCATCTCACTGTCACCGCAGAGCACCCAGACGTGGTAAGGCGCCTCCTCGACATACTTGCCGGCCAGGGCGATGCCGACCCCATCGGGCAGTCCCTGGCCCAGCGAGCCGGTGGCCACGTCTACCCAGGGCAATTCCGGCGTCGGATGCCCTTCCAGCCTCGAGCCGAAACGTCGGTACTCGGTCATCAGCTCCTCGTCGGACACCACCCCGACCGCTTTGTATACCGAGTACAGGAGCGGTGACGCATGCCCCTTGGAGAAGATCAGATGGTCATTGTCCGGGTTCGCCGGATTATCCCAGTCATACCGCAGGTGCCTCGTAACAAGCACGGCCAGCAGATCGGCTGCCGACATGCTGGAGGTTGGGTGACCGGACCCGGCCGACGTGCTTGAGCGCACGGAGTCGACGCGCAACTGCTGGGCCACCTCGCCGGCAGTGCTGAGGTCTACGTCATTCTTGATCACAGTTGGTGCAGCCACCATGTCTCCAGGTTTTCTCGATCCTCTGCACGCGACGCGCGGGACAACTGCCCGTCCCGTCAGGCCCCTTACCCACGCTAGCCCGCGCGCCACCAGGCGCGCCTGCGGCCTGGCCACAACCCGGGTACGACCGGCTCGGCTTCGGCGCGATCCCCGAGGTCAGCCAGGACCTCATCGCTCAAGCGCGCTACCCATATCCCGACAATGTAGCTATCTCCACTAAGCGCCGGGCTCGCGAAGCCAAGAGACGAACTGCGACCGTGTATCCGGGGCTGCCTGAGCACCCGCGCCAACACATACCGGGCCGGCTATTCGCGACATCGAACCACTGGGGACACGACGAGTACCGGGTTGCTGCGGCACGATGGGGTGGTGTCAGAGACCGGTCGCCCGGCCGTCGGTATCGATGCACTGGCCGAATGGTGCGCGCGCTG
>JASHUE010000205.1:0-5487 GCA_030040195.1 Streptosporangiaceae bacterium
TTGGATGCCCCCCTGCTGCCGGCCGGATCGGGCACCGCGGTGCTGCGGGGCAACTTGTGCCCGGGCGGCGCTGTCATCAAGCAGTCTGCGGCCACCCCTGAGCTGCTGACCCACCGCGGCCGGGCGGTTGTCTTCGACTCGCCTGAGGCGTATCACGCCGTTGTCGGCAAGCCCGATCTGGACGTCAACGCCGATGACGTGCTGGTCATCCGCGGCGCGGGCCCGCGCGGTTACCCCGGCATGCCGGAGGTGTCGAACGTGCCGCTGCCCGCCAGGCTCCTGGCCCGCGGCGTGACCGACATGGTGCGGATTTGTGACGGCAGGATGAGCGGGACGGCTTACGGCACCGTCGTCTTGCACGTGTCACCCGAGGCCGCCGTCGGCGGGCCGCTCGCTGTGGTGCAGACCGGTGATGCCATTACGCTGAACGTGCCGGAGCGCACGCTCACGCTCGAGGTCCCCGATGCCGAACTGGGCCGGCGCCTCGCGGCCTGGCGCCCGCCGGGCAACGGTGCGTCCTCGGGTTACGCCTGGCTGTACGACCAGCACGTCATGCAGGCCGAGTTCGGTGCCGATCTGGAGTTCCTGCGCGGCCGCCGCGGCCATGCGGTACCGCGGGATAACCACTGACGCGGACCCGCGACACGGCCGCGTCGGCGGGCTGGCCAGTAACTGGTCGGGTGCCCGGCAGAACCAGGGCCCGGTCCTAACGTCGGCTGGATCCCGTGGCCATGTGCTCGGCGAGCCGCTCGACCGCCGTGCGCAGCCGCCGGAAATAGGCGGCCCGGCTCATGCAGAGCCTCGAGGCCGCCTCCTCATGACTACGGAGCGGTTCGAGATAGCCCGCGACCAGCACGCTGTACAGGAGTTTCTCGGTCTCGCTGTCGCCGAATGCCTCGGCCGCGGCGCTGCGGACAAGATCCCGGACGGACTCGGCTCGTTCCCCTACGGAACTGCCGGTGGCGAGCGGGCTGCGGGCGAGCTCGCGCGGCACCCTGAAGTTCTTCAGTAGCTCGCGGACGGTCTCCAGGTCCGCGACCGGCGGGCGGAGCGGCTCGGCGCTGGCGGGCCTGGGCAGGCCAAGCTCGGAGTAGATCTGGCTGCGAACGAGCGCGAACAGGCCGCCTGGTCCGTAGTCGAGCCGGTAGCAGAGCAACTGCATGGTGTCGAAGGTCGCGTCGAGTTCCGGCACGTGCTGCGCGCCGATGGCCTTCGCGAACTCGATCGCCCCGCGGACTCTGGTGTCGACCGGCAGGTACGCGAACCGCGGACTGACCGCGCCGGATCGCAGCACGCCCGCGATCCCGAGCATTGCCTGGACCCTGCCCTCGCCGCTGAAGTCCACGGCCGACTGCCAGAGCACCGAGTCACCAAGTTCGGCATTGTCGCGGGCGTGCGCGAGCCAGGGCCCGATCAGCGGGTCGGTCTCGGCGAAATTGGGCGCGGTGGCCAGGCTCATGCACACCATGTAGCCGCACATCTGATCCCTGTCATCGCGGGCGATGGCCACCCGGGCCGGGGCCTCGGTGAAGTACCGCAGTATCGCGGGCCACAGGACCGGGTCGCCGCCGAGACTCCGGCCGCGCTGGGCCTGCTCGGCATCGCCGGGCCGGACCGTGTCGATCCGGAGCCCCACGCTCCCCTCCCAGCCGAAGCCCCACTTAATCAGCGGGTTCTCGACCAGGTGAGCCATGTCGATGATGAGCAGCGGGTCCCCGGCGATTGCCCGCTGATAGAGGTAGTCGGCGATCTTGCGGCGCAGGTCGCGCTCAAGATCGGGGTTGCGCGCCCGGAGGTCGGCCAGCAGTGCCTTGCGAACGAGCTCATGCAGCATGATGCCGTTGCCGAGCGGCTCGGTGACCGTCAGCCCGGACAGCTGGCGGTAGGCCTCCTCGGCGTCCTCGTCCGGCAGCAGGGCGCGCAAAAGCTCCGGGGTTGTTGACCTGGCCACGACGGCGATGCTGAGCGCCGACGGCCGGACGTCCTGCAGGTCGGTTTCAACCAGCCGGTGCAGCAGGGACCTGAGAATGTCGGGCCGGTCAGCCGACCGGGCCGCGTTCCAGCCCGCGTCGGCGTTGGCGGCGTCGGCGGCAAGCGCCAGCGCGAGCGGTGATCCGGCCGCCCAGTCGACGATGGCGGGGACGCGCTCATCCGAGACGCCGTGGGCGGCGAGCAGGTTACTTGCCTCCTCGGGCGGCATGGCCGCGAGGTCCAGGCGGGCGGTGACCGACTCCCATCCGCCGGCGAACCAGCCGGGATCGGGGGCGCCGCGGCCGGCGATCACCACCAGTGAGGCGTCGGGCAGCGCCGGGAGCAGCTCGTGCCGCAGATGCGGATCGAGCGCGGTCATCTGCTCGTACGAGTCGAGGAGGATTACCGGCCGATCGTCGCCGGCGAGCGCGCGCAAGGTGTCGTCGAGCACGCTGTTGCCCGGCCCGAGCTCGCGGCCATCGAGGGCCACCACCGTCCGCCCGCGGTCCCTGGCGCGGCGGCCGACCTCGCGCAGCAGCGTGCTCTTGCCGATCCCGCCGGGGCCGCAGACGTGCACAACACTGGCCGGCGGGTCGGCGGCGTCAAGGCACTGGTCGAGGAAAGCGATCTCGGTGCGTCGCCCAGTGAACCGGCGGCGGTCCCGGTCCTCAAGCCGAGCGGCGAGCGTCCGGCGCGGCTCGTCTCCCATGGTTCCATCCTGGCGAGCAAGTTGCTGTCCGCGTTCGCCAGAGGCGCGGCGTAGCCGGGGACTGCGACACGGTCAGCGTACCAAACAGAGACTTCAGTGATATTGCGGCGAGCAACGGGCAAGCGCAATGTGGATCGACGTGCCGTGTGGCGGTTCGGACGGAAATGGAGGATAGGACCAGGTCCGATGGGAACGCTCAACTGCGCGAAGGACAGGAGGGACGCGGTCGAGAGTGCACCGGCGGAGGAGGCCGGTGCCGCCACGACCGGGCCCGATTTTGAGCCCATCGCGGGCGTCGCGCTCGACCAGTTCGCCGCGGTGTCCAAGGGCATCGCGGCGTACAACTACGACCGGTCCAGGCTGGCCGAGGTGGCTGCCGCGCGAGGCATCGACCCGGTTAGCTGGGAAGCCGCATCCCAAGGCTGGACGAGCCGGATTCAGGCCAGCCCGGCTATCGCTCAGGAGTTCAATCAGCTGTACCGGGCGAGCTGACCGGCTATCGTTCGGCACGAGGCGGAAAACTTCTGACCCTGGTCAGCTAGCCACGCTGACCAGTACTGGCCGGGCGGTGCAGCAGCCGTCCCGGCGGCCCACGGCATGGCAGCGGGCCGGGGACTCGCACATTTCGGCGGGGAGTGCGAGAACCCGGCCAGCTGCGCCCGAGGCGAGCCGCTGGCCGTGCGCCGCGACTAGCCGGTACTAGTACGAGCGCGGCAGCCCGAGGACATGCTCGGCCACGTAGTTGAGGACCATCTCCTGCGGGACCGGAGCGATGCGCATCAGACGCGCCTCCCGCCAGTACCGCTCCACGTGGTATTCGGTGGCGTAGCCGAATCCGCCGTGAGCCTGCATGGCGGCATCGGCCGCTTCGAAACCGGCCTCGGCGGCGAGGAACTTGGCCAGGTTGGCCTGCTCGCCGCACGCCATGCCAGCGTCGATCCGCCAGGCTGCCTCGCGGATCGCGAGTTCGGCGGCGGCCAGGTGCGCGTGCGCGGTCGCGAGCGGGAACGCGACACCCTGGTTCTGCCCGATGGGGCGGCCGAACACGGTCCGCTGCTTCGCGTACCCCACGGCCCGCCGCAGCGCGGCCCGGCCAGTGCCAAGCGCCTCCGATGCCACCAGGACGCGCTCGGCATTGAGTCCGTCCAGCAGGTAGTAGAAGCCCTGGCCTTCTTCACCCACCCGGTCCGCGCCGTCCACGCGGAGACCGTCGTAGGTGACCTCGCAGGACGCAACGGCATTGCGGCCCACCTTGCGGATCGGCGTGATGCCGACCGCCGGATCGCGCAGGCTTGCGATCAACAGCGTGAGCCCGTCGGTTCGGCGGGCGCAGTCCTGCGCCGCGGTGGTGCGCGCCAGCAGGAGAACGCGCTCCGACTCCAGGGCCTTGGACGTCCAGACCTTGCGGCCGGTGACCCGGTAGCCCTCGCCGTCGGGCTCTGCGCGCGTCTTTATCGCCGTCGTCTCCAGGCCGGCGTCCGGCTCGGTGACCCCGAAGGCGACGTGCAGGTCCCCGGCGGCGACCCGAGGCAGGTAGCGGCGCTTCAGTTCCTCCGAGCCGTGCAGCACGACGGCATGCATGCCGAAGATCGACATGTGTATGCTGCTCGCGCCGTTCATGCAGGCCCCCGACGCGGCGACTTCTTCCAGGACAATCGAGGCTTCGGCAATGCCCCGGCCACCCCCGCCATACTCGGCCGGAATGGCGATGCCGATCCAGCCACCCGCTGCCATCGCCTTGTAGAACTCCCAGGGGAAGGTGCGGGAGTCGTCGTGGCCGGCCCAGTATTCGTCGGGGAACGAAGCGCATATCTCACGGACTGCCGTGCGGATCAGCAGGTGGTCCGGATCAGCGGTGAAGTCCACGGCGTCGCTCCCCCTCGTCCCGGCGACGAATGTGCGGTGCCGAGGCGCTCACCGCCGCGGTGTCTGCCGTCGCTGCTTGATGATCCTGATGAGCCTGCGAATGAGGAAGATCATGATGTCACCTCCTGCCGGAGGCTCGGGGATGCTGTCGGCGTGGGTGGGGTCGATTTGCTGGCGGTACGACCGGCGTAGTCCAACTGTCGCAGGTTGTCGGCGCTGGCTGTAGCGCATTCGCTGGCCGTTTGCCTGGAGCGAGCGCAGGCGTACCGTTAGGCCCGTGAAGCCATACCCAGCCCAGGGCTGGTACCGCGATCCGTACCACCTGCACGAGGACCGCTACTTCTCGGCGGGCAAGCCGACCAAGCTTGTCCGCGATGGCGGCCGTGAGAGCCACGATGATCCGCCCGACCAGCCGTATGCGGCAGCCGATCTCGTGCGGACGCCGGAGGGCGAGGATGACTTCAGCGGCCGGGACCTGATCAGGGCCGACGCGGCCGAGCGTCGCGGTAGCGGCGACCTGCGCAGGGCTGATGACGCAAGTCTCGATCCGCCCTACCAGCCCGAGCTGGGGGCCCGCCTGGCGTTCGACCAGTTCGACCAGATGCCGCCTGACTGACTCCCCAGCCTCGCATCCCTGCCGCGGGGTAGCGGGCGCGATTGCCGTCCGGCACCACCCTGCCTGCCCAACTGGCGGCGTGAGCGCTCAAGAGCCGGGAACCGGCCAGAACGGCTGCGCGTGGAGAGCGGCGGCCGCGATGAGGTCACCGTCGAGCACAAGGCTGGCGTCGCGCAGTCCGTAGCTCGGCCAGGAGCAGGTCAGCTCGACCGGCCCTGATGGCGGCAGGGGCCAGGCCCACAGGATCAGGTGCGCCTCCTCAGTGTCCTGCGAGCCGTGGCTGCTCTCGCATCCGCTGACCATCAGGATCGGGCCGCGCGCGGTG
>JASHUE010000206.1:0-5373 GCA_030040195.1 Streptosporangiaceae bacterium
AGATCGTGTCCTACGACGGCGACATGTCGGTCGAGGACCTCATCGCCGAGGAAGACGTCGTCGTCACTATCACCCACGGCGGCTATGCCAAGCGGACCAAGATCGACCTGTACCGGGCCCAGCGGCGCGGCGGGAAGGGCGTCCGCGGTGCTCAGCTGCGCACCGACGACATCGTCGATCACTTCTTCGTGACCAGCACCCACCACTGGATCTTGTTCTTCACGAATAAGGGCCGGGTGTACCGCGCGAAGGCCTATGAGCTGCCCGATGCCGCCCGTGATGCCCGCGGCCAGCATGTGGCGAACCTGCTTGCGTTCCAGCCCGACGAGCACATCGCCGAGGTGCTCGCACTGCGTGACTACAACGTTGCGCCCTACCTGGTGCTCGCTACCTCATCCGGCCTGGTCAAGAAGTCTCGGCTGACCGACTTCGACTCGCCCCGCTCCGGCGGCATCATCGCGATCAACCTGCGCGATGATGACGAGGTCATTGCGGCCCGGCTGGTGTCGCCGGATCAGGACCTGCTGCTGGTCAGCAAGAACGCCCAGGCGATCAGGTTCCGGGCTAGCGACGAAGTTCTGCGGCCGATGGGCCGGGCGACGTCCGGGGTGATCGGGATGCGGTTCACCGAGGGTGACCGCCTGCTCGGCATGTACGTGGTCGCGGAGGGCGCGGACGTGCTGGTCGCCACCGGCGGTGGTTACGCCAAGCGGACACCCGCCGACCAGTACCCGGTCCAGGGCCGTGGTGGCCTGGGCGTCGTCACCGCCAGGATTGTTGACGCCAGGGGCGAGCTGATCGGCGCTCTCATGGTTCACCCGGAGGATGAGGTGTTCGCGATTACCTCGGCCGGAGGTGTGATCAGAACTGCTGCGGCCGAGATCAAGATTTCCGGACGGCAGACGATGGGCGTCCGGCTGGTGAACCTGGGCGAGGGTCAGAGCCTGGTTGCAATTGCGCGGAACGCGGAGGCAACCGGCAGCGCGGCCGTCATCGACGCTGACGCGGTCGACGCTGACGCGGTCGGGGCCCCCGATCCGGCGGATGCCGACGACAGCGGAGCCGAGCCCGTTTCGGGGGCGGATCCAGACGGCAGCGGGACTACCGAGTGAGCCTACGGTCGCCGCGACCGGCGTCCGACACGCAACCGTCCATTCCGATCTTGCCTGGTAGCTGGCCCTCTGAACCGTGTATCGTGCGGGACAGTACTACCGCACAAAGCACATATGTTCCGGGGGCACGCGGAGCCAGGCAACGATCGGCCGTTCTCGGGCGTCATTAGAAGTGCCGTGAAAGATGATCTGGTTCGAGCGAATCAGACTGGACTGACTGGGGATAACCTCTTGTCAGGAATCGGTACGGAGGAGGACGGGGTGGACAACCAGGTCGAGACGCCGACATGGGCAGCCGACGGGGGGTCCGATGGTGCGGCTCAGGACCAGAAGGCTGATGACACCCAGTCCCCGTCCGCAGACTCCGCTGACGGCGGGCCGAAGCCGGAGGCCGCCCCTCCGCGCGCCGACCAGCCAAAGGCTCCCAAGTCCACTGGTATGTCCACAATCACCCCCGGCAACGCGGCACCGTGGCGCGCCCCGGCTGGCGGGCTGAACCCGGCCGCCGCTCCTCCACTGCCAAGCGAGGGCCTCCAGCGTGACCCCGCGCACACTGCCACGCCGGAAGCACCGGCAGCGCCCGGACCTACCCAGACAAGCCCGCTCCCGGCCACGGTCGGCGCGGCGGCGGGAGCCGCTCGAGGGTTGGCGTCACGGGTGTCATCACCGTTCTCTGGCCTGACGAAGCCCAGGCCAAAGCCGAAGACCAAGAAGCCGGTCGGGTCAGGCCTGCCCCCGCGCTCGCAGCCCTGGCCGCCGCAGGCCAAGGTCACGACGGCTCAGCAAGACGGAGCGCAGGCACGCAGCGCTCAGTTGCAGATCCAACGCCTCGAGCCGTGGTCGGTGCTGAAGTTCAGTTTCCTGATCTCGATCGTCGGCTGGGTCATCCTGGTCGTCGCGGTATCCATTCTTTATTTTGCGCTGTCCAAGTTCGGCGTCTTCGCAAGCATCGAGCGCACCATCGGCCTGGTGACGTCCACGAAGAGCAACCCGACCGGCTCGAACGCGGCGAGCTGGTTCCGCGCCTCGCGAGTCATCGGCTACACGATGCTGATAGGAGCATTCAACATCTTCCTCATTACAGCCCTGGCGACGATCGGTGCTGTCCTCTACAACCTGGTCACAGTGGTGACCGGTGGCATCGAGGTCACGCTCAAGGAATCCGACTGAGCAGGTAGTCCCGGCTTGCGGTAACCTAGCCCGGCGCGCCTGTTAGCTCCGCAGGGCGCGGCTCCGGGCCTGTAGCTCAGACGGTTAGAGCGCTTCCCTGATAAGGAAGAGGTCGGAGGTTCAAGTCCTCCCAGGCCCACCAGCCGAAACTCTTGCGGCCAAGATCAACGAGCATTGTCGCGTGCCACATCTGTGCTAGATCACCAGGCCGGTCTGCGGCGACGGCGACCCGAAGGAATCGCTGTACGAGCCCGCTCGCTGACGGCATCTGCGAGGGCTCGCTGCCGCTCATCTGATCCGTGCAGGTAGATAAGGGCTGCTCGGGTGCGGCTGTGCCCCATGCGCTCCACCGACTCACGAAGGCTCGCCCCCTCAGCTGCGGCGACGTCGGCGGAGCCGCAGTCCGGGCAGATGCGCGGGTGGCAGACGACCCGGTAGCCGTCGTTCACGCTGGTAGCATGGGGCATAGCCGCTACCTCCTTAATGTGTTGTGGGATAGGTTTGGCCGGCTAGCCGGGCCGGGGGAACGCAGTCCCCCAGGCCCGGCGTCTGCTAGATGGCTTGGGATTCGATGTCCGCGTTGCGGATGTAGGCGTAGCCGTCGACGCGCGTCGTGGTGCTCGAATGACAGGCCGCACCGGATTCGGCCTCGCCGTCACTCAATGTGGCGGTCTCGCCGCCGCCGGCGGCCCATTCAGCCAGTGCGGCGATCCCGCCGCGCGTGCCGAATCCGAGGCTGATTTCCTGAGCCGTGCCATACACAGTCACATGGCTCGGCGAGGGCAGGTCGCCGATCAGCGTGCAGGCGAGTTTGAGCAGTTCGCCCATGCGCTTGGGCTGCGGTGGTCGCCGCATGGTCACGTAGTCCTCGATTCCAGTTCCCGTTGTGGGTGTGTGCTCATGGGTTCTCCTGTAGAGGTGGTTGCGGGATGGGGGTTGCTGGTCATGCAGGGCTAAGGCAGTTCGGCTGCCGGGCCTGGCATCACGTGCCGGTGCATTACCGGGAACTGCTAGGCGGCGTGCGCGGCCTGCTTGGACGCGGGAACCGGCTCGACGCCATCGGCGCGGAAGGCGCGGCGGATCTTGCCGTCCCGGCCGACCCACGGGGCGAACGCGCCGAGGAACCACCACACGGCCAGCAGGCCGCCCGTGATCAGGGAGGCGACGGGATGGCGGCCGATGAACCGGGCCAGCCGCCACACGAGCCGGATGCCCTGCGGCCGAGAGTCGCCGGATCATGCGGCTATCGGGACGACGGCCATGAGTGGTCGTCTGGACTCTCATTCTTGATATCAACAAGGGCGCGCTCAACCGCCGCAACAATGACATCCGCGCTTACGTCCGGCGCCATCTCGTCGAAGAGATGCCGCGTGACCATAAGCATTGAACTCCAGCGTCTCGTTGCCGCAATCAGGTCCTCGCGGCTATGCGCGACGCGCAGCGGTGTCTGCACCTGGACGATACTCGTCCGAACGACCCCGGGTTTTGCAGCGTGCCGCGCCGGGTACGCGCGCTGGTGGACCGAGTCTGCTCGGACAACCAGGTACGGGGGACACGATGACCGATTCGGCTGCCGACGAAGCCGCCAACAAGGCGCTTGTCCTGAAGCTCCTCACCGAACTGTTCGCGGACCGGGACATCTCGGCGCTCGACCGGTACTACACGGACAGCCTTATACAGCACGACCCGCAGATGCCTGACGGCACCGCCGAGCTGCGCGCCCGGGTCACGGCGAACCCGAACCTGCATCACCAGGCCGGCATGGTCGCCACCGACGGGGACATCGTGATGGTGCACGGGCGCTACGACGGGTTGGGGCCCAAGCCCATGATCGGGGTCGATATCTACCGGGTCGAGGACGGCCGCGTCGCCGAGCACTGGGACGTGCTCCAGGAGGAGGTCAGCCCGACGTCCAGCGGCCACCCCATGTTCACCGTGCCTGGCCCAGGCTGAGGTCGCTGCCCGCGTGCTGCGTGCCCGATCAGACAGCTACGCTCGGCGCCGGGTGGTCACTTACGAGCAAGCTCCGCATGCGAATGACCTGGGCTCGGACTGGCAATCAGAGCCTTCAAGCTGGTCCTGGCGTTCGGCATAATCCCGGTCATGGGATTTGCCTGGCGGGCTCGAATAGCGGCGCGCATGATCAAAGAGACGCTGCACCCGTTGCGACCTCAGTCATGCCGGCAGGTGTGGCTGTCAGTTACCGCGGTGCCGCTGGCAGTGCTCATTATCGGTCTCGGTCTCAGGCTGATCTTCCACACGCGGCCTCAGTTCGACCCGTATGCGGCCATGGGTACTGTCAGCTATATTGCGCTCGTTGGCGGTCGGCAAAGCCTTGCACTACGCAGGCAACGCCATGGACTCTCCTGGTCACGTGAACAGAGCGAGGCTCGGCGCCTGGCGCGCTAAGAGCCCTGACGCACGCTGGGCCGGACCCCGCTGGCCGGGGCGATGGGGTGTCGCATGGCTTACCAGTCTGGGATGCGTGCGCCTGTCGTCAGGCTGAAGTTATTCTCTGTGTAGAACTGGACGCGCCGTTTGCCTTGCCGGGAGGAGCAGCGGATGAAGTCTCGCGGCTCGAGCTTGGGGTCGGTGGCGAGCTTGACGTAACCGAACCGGTCGTCGCGGCGGATCACGCCGTCGGCGACTTGGGATAGGTCAAGGTACTGCACTTTCCATGAGGAGTCGTCGCCCCAGATGCAGCCCCAGACGAACCCGAAATCGCCGGCCGGCCATTCGTCGTCGTCGGCCCGCCAGAGCATCGAGCCGGGCAGTTTCGCCCCGTCGTGCAAGTCCCACCAGTCTGGAACGTAGAACCCGACCGGGCAGAATCCGCCTGCGGCTGGTTCCTCGGCGGCCACGATCTGGCCGGTGTGCAGGTCCATCACCGAGGTCGCGGTGTAGTGCGTGGAGATGAGCGCGAAGACGCGGTCGCCTTGGCGGAAGGGCTCGAAGGTCTGCAGCATGCTGTAGTTGCGGTCGTAGCTTGTGATCACCGTCTCGCCGTCCAGCACCTCAACATGAACGGTTTGCAACCTGCCAGGTTTCTTAGCTGTCGTCACGCGGGTGGTGTAGCGGTCTCGCGGTTTGG
>JASHUE010000207.1:0-6713 GCA_030040195.1 Streptosporangiaceae bacterium
CCTTGTGAAGCCAGCCGAACACGCCGTAGATCACCAGGGCGACGACGACCGCTAGCGCCGCGAGCAGGCCCGCGGCCGGCAGTCTTCGCCGGTGACGGCGATACCCTGGCCCGCCCGGCCACTGGTGCGATCGCAACGACATATTCGCCTCGCTTGGCTGGAACAGGAACCAGGGTTCAGCGCGCTAACGCGGCACCCCGGAGCACCTGCACGCTGGCGAGGAGTCAGCCGCCAAGCCCGTGACGGAAGTCCAAGATCGCCAGCCGGTCCTGGCCGACTGGCCTCATTATCGCTGCTCAGCGCGGCGTGCGCCGTCACGAATGAGTCAAGATCAACCCAAGAGTCCCTCATCGGCATAAAGCCATCAGGGACCGGCCAACCGGCCAGCCAACGCGGCGCCGCTAATCGAAGATCGGATCGCGCGTCCGGCTGCGCTTCAACTCGAAGAAACCGTCGGTGCCGGCGACCAGGAGTACGCCGTCCCACAGCTGGGCGGCGTCCTCGCCGCGCGGGATCGGTGAGACGACCGGACCGAAGAACGAGATGCCGTCCACGGAGATCACCGGCGTGCCCACTTCGTAACCGACCCGGTCAATCCCCTCCTTATGCGATACGTAAAGCTCCTCGTCGTATTCGGTGGAGTCCATGGCGTCCGCAAGCTCGACGGGAAGACCGGCCTCGGCCAGGGCCGCCTCGATCGTCGCGCGGTTGCGCTCGGCCTTCTCCTGGTGGAACCGCTTGCCGAGCGCGGTGTACAGCGGAAGCAGCACCTCGGGGCCGAACTTCTGCTCCGCGGCGATGCAAACCCGAACCGGACCGAAGGCCTGCCGCAAACGCTCTCTGTACTGCTCGGGCTGGTCTTCCTTACCGGAATTCAGGATCGCCAGGCTCATCACATGCCAGCGCGCGGTTACTGGACGCACCTTCTCCACCTCGAGCACCCAGCGGCTGCTGATCCAGGCCCACGGACATAGCGGATCAAACCAGAAGTCGAGTTGGGTTGGCTTCTGCTCGGGCATGCTGTCTCCTTGCGATGTCGTCATGTGTTCGCGGCAACCGGCAAATTGGGTTGCGCATTCCGCGTCCGCGGCTGGAGCCTGCCGGAAACGACCTGCCAGCAGAAAGGTGATTACCTGTGGCCAGTAACCTGACGCGCGAGGAGGCGCGGGACCGGGCGGATCTGCTCAGCGTCGAGTCCTACGAGGTAGAACTCGACCTGACCGGCCCAGCGGACACCTTCGGGTCGGTGACCGCGGCGAGGTTCACGTGCACCAGGCCAGGCGAGTCGACATTCATCGAGCTCACCGCATCCGCTGTGACCGAAATCACCCTGAATGGCAAGCCCGTGGCCCTGTCCGCGTTCGACGGCGATCGCATCGCCCTGCCGGGTCTCGCGGCGCGCAACGACCTGCGTGTGGTTGCGCTGTGCGCCTACTCGCGGACGGGCGAGGGCCTGCACAAGTTCACTGACCCGGCCGACGGCTGCGTCTACCTCTACAGCGACTTGGAGACCTACGACGCCCACCGCGTCTACGCATGTTTCGACCAGCCCGACCTGAAGGCGACCTTCGGGCTGACCGTGACCGCGCCACCCGGCTGGAAGGTCATCTCGAATATGGCCGCCGACGCCGCCGCCGAGCCCTCCGCTGAGGGCACGAGGCGCTGGCACTTCCCCGCGACGCCGCTGCTGCCCACCTATATCACCGCGATCGCGGCCGGCCCGTATCACGAGGTGAAGGGCGAGCACGACGGAATTCCGCTGGGCATCTACTGTCGTCAGTCGCTGGCGACGTACCTGGACCCGGATGAGCTCTTTGAGATCACCGGGCAAGGACTCGACTTTTATCACCGCGCGTTCGGCCTGCGGTATCCCTTCGGGAAGTACGACCAGCTCTTCGTGCCCGAGTTCAAGGCGGGCGCGATGGAAAACGCCGGCTGCGTGACATTCCTCGAGGACTACGTGTTCCGCTCCAGGGTCACCGATTCCGAACGGCAGGAGCGGGCCGAGACGATCCTGCACGAGATGGCGCACATGTGGTTTGGCGACATGGTGACGATGAAGTGGTGGGACGACCTATGGCTGAACGAGTCGTTTGCCACCTGGGCCAGCTTGGCCGCCATGACCGAGGCGACCCGGTGGCCGGACGCGTGGACCTCGTTTGCGCAGGGATCCAAGGCGTTCGCGTACCGGCAGGACCAGCTCCCCTCCACTCACCCGATCGCCGCGGACATCCCCGACATCCAGGCCGTGGAGGTCAACTTCGACGGCATCACCTACGAGAAGGGCGCGTCGGTCCTCAAGCAACTCGTCGCCTACGTGGGCCAGGGCAACTTCCTGGCGGGCGTGCGCGACTACTTCGCCAAGCACGCCTGGGGCAATGCGACGCTGACCGACCTGCTGGCTTCGCTGGAGCAGGCGCGAGCGGGGAAGAGCAGCCGCGACCTGGCCGCCTGGTCGAAGTCCTGGCTGGAGACGGCGGGGGTCAACACGCTCCGGCCCAGCTACGAGGCCGACGAGGACGGCGCGTTCACGAGGTTCGCGGTGCTCCAGGAGGCACCGGCCAGCCATCCCGAGCTGCGACCGCACCGGATCGCCATCGGCCTGTACGACCGAGGAGCCCAGGGAATCCAGCGCCGGCTGAGCCATGAGGTCGACATCGACGGCGCCGTCACCGAGGTGCCTCAGCTCGTCGGTCAGGCCCGGCCCGACCTGATCCTGGTCAACGACGAGGACCTGACCTACGCCAAGATCCGGCTCGACGACCGCTCGCTGCGCACCGTGGTCGGCGGCATCAGCGAAATTATCGCGTCCCTGCCCGCCACGCTCTGCTGGGCCGCGGCCTGGGACATGACCAGAGACGCGGAGATGAGCACGCAGGACTACCTCGCCCTCGTCGGTTCGGGCGCGCTATCCATCACCGAGATCCCGGTGCTCGAGCGCGTCCTGCTGCAAGCCGGCCTAGCGTTGCGCCGGTACGCAGACCCGGACTGGCGGGCGGAGGCGCTGACCACCTATGACGACGCGCTGCGCAGCTGGCTGCTGGCCGCCGAGCCCGGCTCCGACCGGCAGCTTGCCTTCGCCCAGGCGCTCGCCGGGGTGGCCGTCACCAGGACCGGCCTGGGCCTGCTGTCCGGCCTCCTCGACGGCTCGGCCACCATCGACGGGCTCGTGGTCGACACCGAGTTGCGCTGGCAGCTGCTGCGGCGCCTGGTCAGTCGCGGGATCGCCGGGCCGGACGCGGTCCAGGCCGAACTGACCGCCGACCCGACCGACGCGGGCGAGCGGCACGCCCAGACCTGCCTTGCCGCCGTCCCGACCGCCGGGGCTAAGGAGCGGGCCTGGGCCGCGATTACCGGCGGTGCGTTGCCGAACGCGATGTTCCGGGCGGCCCTGCGCGGGTTTAGCGACCTGGACCAGGATGAACTCCTTGCGCCCTACGCGCAGAGGTTCTTCGACGCGTTGCCCGCGATGTGGAGCGACGGCGCCTCCGACATGGCGCAGTTCTTCGTCAGGATCGGGTACCCGGCCAGCGTGATCAGCCAGGAAGCCATTGACGCGACCACCGCCTACATCGACCGGGCCCGCCCTGCCCCGGCGCTGGCCCGGCTGCTCTCGGAGGGCCGTGACGACGTTGTCCGTGCGCTGCGCTGCCGGGAGTGCTCCGTCCGGATGAGCCAGCAGCGGTAGCCGCCGCCCGGACTCGCCAGACAGCCGGCGTCAGCGGCCCTGGGCAGCGGCGACCGTGTCGCGGAGCAGGGGGATGCCTGGCAGATCGTCCAGCAGTACCCCGCGGCCGGCGGCGTCGCAGAGCGGGATCTGCCAGTTCGGGTACTCGGTGGACGTGCCAGGGATGTTCTGGGTCCTGACGTCGCCAACGGCGTCGGCCAGGGAAACACCTATGAGCAGCGAAGGCGTCCGGCCCAGGTACCCGTAGAGCGCAACCGTGAACTCCGCCGGGCCGGGCGGGGCACCTGCGGCCGGCAGGAGCCCTTCCCGCTGGAGGGCCGCGCGCCAGCTGGCGAGGGCGGCCCGGGAGTCGCTTCGTTCCCGCTCCACCGGCTGCGCCAGCAAGCCGAGGTTGGCGCGGACGGTCACCTGCTCGCCCGTAACGAAGCCGGCGACCGGGGGCACGTCATGCGTGCCCACCGTGGCCATGCACGCCCGGCGCCAGAGGGCGGGCCGCAGAGGCTCGCCGCGGCGGTCGCGGGCAAACCAGAGCATCATCGTGCCGAGGATGTTGTAGTCGGCCAGGTGCGTGCGTATCCACCGGTCGACCGTGCCGAGGTCCTCGCCGATCGCGACGGCCCCGGCGCTGGCGGCCGCGCCGGCCAAGGCCCCGACGGTCGCGCGGTGGTCGTAGCTGACGTAGGCGCCCTGGTCGGGCCGGCGGCCGGCCGGGATCCACCACAGCCGGGTCAGGCCCATCACATGATCGACCCGGAGCCCGCCCGCGCGGCGCAGCGACGCGGCAAACAGGTCAGCCAGCGGAAGGTAGCCCGCCGCCGCGAGCCGCCGCGGATGCCAGGGCGGCTGCCCCCAGTCCTGGCCGAGCTGGTTGAAGCCGTCCGGCGGCGCGCCCACACTCACCCCCGAGACCAGCAGCTCGGGGTGAGCCCACACGTCCGCCCCGCCGGGACTCACCCCGACCGCGAGGTCGTGGATGATGCCATGCGACATGCCCGCGTCGCGCGCCGCCCGCTGTGCCGCCGCGAGCTGCTGGTCACATTGCCACTGCAGCCACGCATGGAACGTGGCGGCCCGGCGCAACGCCGGCTGGCTGGCGACGTAGGCCAGGCCGGCGGCCGGAGTCGCGCACGCGGCCGGCCACGTCCGCCAGTCCGCGCCATTCTGCTCTGCCAGCGCGCACCAGGCTGACCAGCTGTCCAGCTCCTGGCCGCGCTCGGCGCGGAACTCGTCGAACTCCGCCTGCCGGGCCGGGCTGAGCCCGACCTGGCTGACGAGCTCCAGGGCTTCCCGCTTGGCCCGCCAGACGGTATCCCTGTCGATCAGGTCGGCCGTGGCGTTCCTGGCACGCAGGGGCGCGGCGAGCTGCTCGATCCGGCGCCGGTCGGCGTCGGTGAGCTGGCGGTACTCCGCGATGTCCTCGACCCGCAGGTACAGCGGGCTGGTGAACATCCTGGTCATCGGCAGGTAGGGCGACGGGCTGATCGGCGGGAGCGGCTCGGCCGCGTGCAGCGGGTTCACCAGGACAAAGCCCGCACCGAGTTCGCGGCCGCTCCAGGCAGCCAGGTCGGTCAGGTCATGCAGGTCGCCGTGGCCCCAGGAGCCCCGCGACCTGAGCGAGTACAGCTGAACCGTGAATCCCCACGTCTTGTGCTCGGGCAGATCGGGGATGCCGGTGGGGACGTGGCGATGGCTCACGTCGCTGGACGTGCCCTCGGCCCTGGCCGGATTTCCGGAGCCGACCGGGTCTCCGGCGCAGGCGCCGGCCGTCGCGTCGGCTCGGTCGAGCGCGGCCAGCAGGGCCTCAAGAGTCTCGATCGGCACCTCGATGCGCTCGTGCCGCCAGTTCTGGTAGACGGGCGCGATGCCGACCGCCTTCGCACGGCGGATGATCTCTGGATCGGGCACCCATCCATGATCGGCCCGGCCTCGGCTGCGGTGGTGACCGGGTCAGCCACTGGTGGCCCGGTCAGCCACTGGTGGGCCCGGTCGGTGCATCTAGCTACGTGCGCCGGTGCCGTGACTTCGCCATGCCCGCGACCTCTTGGGCGACCGACCTGGCGGCACGATGCGCGTCACGGCCGGCCGCCACGCCGCGGCCGGCCACGTCGGCCGCAGGAATCAGGCTCACGCACGCGTCGACGAGTCCGCCGGCGAGGTGCTCGTCGTCGGGCAGCACGACGCAGGCATGCGACGTGGCGTACAGGTCGGCGTTCACGATCTGGTCGCCGCGGCTGACCGACAGCGGCAGCGGGATGAGGACAGCGGGCTTACCGAGAGCGTCCAGTTCGGCCAGCGTGGTGGCGCCGGAACGCCCGATGACCACGTCCGCCAGCCACAGCGCGTCGGCCATGTCCTCGTTCAGGTACTCGAACTGGTAATAGCCGGATGTGCCCTGCAGGCTGGCGTCGACGTTATTCGGTCCGCACACGTGCACAACCTGGAACTCCTTGAGCAGCGCATCGAGCCTGGCCCGGACCGCGTCGTTGATCCGGACCGAGCCACTGCTGCCGCAGAAGACCAGCAGCACGCGCCCGCCGGGCGCGAGGTCGTGCTTGGCCCTGAACCGCTCGGCATCGGCGGTCTCCAGGTCATCACGTACCGGCAGGCCGGTGCAGACCGGCTTCAGTCGCCGGCTCCTGAGCCGCGTGGTCTCGCTCGTGGTGAGCACCTTCGTGGCGAACCTGGCCAGAATCCGGTTGGCCAGGCCGAGTGATTCGTCCGACTCGTGGATAGCGAACGGGACCCGGTTCACCCAGGCACCGATGGCGACCGGCACGGACACGTAGGCGCCCTTGCACAGCAGGACGCTGATCCGCTCCCGGCGGACGGCCACGATCGCGGTGAGGATCCCCCACAACACCACGAACGGCAGCGTGAGGTTGCGCCAGGACCGGTACCGGCGCAGACCAGCGGCCGGCAACGCCACGAACCGCAGGCCGGCCTCGGTGGCCAGGCGCTCCTCGATGCTGCCGGCCCGGCCGAAGAAGACCAGGTCTTCGTGACCACGCCGACGAAACTCCGCGGC
>JASHUE010000015.1:0-4984 GCA_030040195.1 Streptosporangiaceae bacterium
GAGGCGATCTTCGCCTACAACCACCTCGAGTCCTACGTGCAGCTGGTGCTGTACTGGGCGAACCTGTACGCGCGCGGCGGGTACACGGTCTCGGCCGTGACGGTGGACGACGCGCCCGATTGCATCCCCGGCGTCGGCAACGCGCCGAACGACGCCGCGGCGACCGCGATTGCCTACGCCGAGGACCAGCTCGGTAAGCCGTACCAGTGGGGCGGCACCGGCCCGGACGCTTTCGACTGCTCAGGCCTGGTCATGATGGCATACCGGGCGGCCGGCATTGACATCCCGCGCACCTCGCAGCAGCAGTGGGCGTGGGGCCCGCGGGTCAGCCCGAAGCACGTCGAGCCCGGCGACCTGGTGTTCTTCGTCGGCGCCGACGGTACTCCCACCAGTCCCGGCCATGTCGGCCTCGTCATCGGCGGCGGGATGATGATCGAGGCATACGCCACCGGTTTCCCGATCCGGATCGCCCCCTACACCGACCGCGACCCGATCGGGTTCACCCAGCCCTGGTCACATCGCGGCGTCAGCATCGCGGCGGCCGGGTAGCAACGACCCGTGACAGATGTGGTCCAGATGGCCTGGGGCTGCCTAGTCTTGGTGCTGGCCGCGATGCGCGCGGGGCAGTCGCCGCGGTTTGCCCTCGCCGCGCGACTCGCGCTCGCCGAGCGCGCGAGATGAGGAGCTGATATGACTCACCCTGCCGTGCTCGGCGCGGGTACTTCGCCGCTGGGCCACATTGTCCTGTTGGCTGGCGCCCCCCAGCGCATACTGGCTCTGCGCCTGGCGATGTCGTCGGCGATCGGGCCGCAGTCGGTCGTGCTGGACGCTGGATGCGGGTCACTTGGAGTGCTCGCCATCATGGCGGCCAGGCTCGGTGCCCGACGGGTCGTCGCGGTCGACACCGGCGAGCTTGACACCGCGCGGGCGCTGTCGGAGGAGAACGGCGTCGCCGAGCGGATCGAGTTCCTCCAGTGCGACCTTGCCGATCTCCCGGCCTCCACCGGGAGCTTCGACGTCATCCTCGGGATGATCTACGACAACGAGCCCGGCCGGGACCTGGCGCGGCAGCAGCTCATGGCCGGGCTTGCAACCCGCGTCGCCCATCCCGGCACGGCGTTCATCCCCGGTACCGTCCGCTACACCGTTGCGGGCTACGACTCGACCGAGCATGAACCGACTGAGCGCACCCTGGAAGACCGCTGGGACAGCGCAGTCGGCGGAGCCGAGGCCCTCACCGGAATCACCTTGGGAGCGATCCGGGCGTTCCCCCGCTCCGACTATTCCAGCGTTGTAGACCAGCTCTCGCGGCCGCTGAGCCCGCGCGCGGCCCGGTTCGTCGGTGCTGGCAAGCAGGGCACGTTGCTCACCGGCCGCGAGCTATTCACCGAGATCAGCTATGCCCATCCGGAAACCGCCGCGGCCTACCCGCCGACGCTCGCCCTCACCGTCACGGCGCCCGGGCGCCTCGACACGACGATCTGGCGCCAGGAGCTCAAGTTCGGCGACCTGCTCATCCGCAGGACCGACACCACTCACCCGGTCACGCCGCCCTGCGACGTGCAGCCGGGCGACACGGCGATCCTTTCCACCGACGGCGGCTGGGGCAGCGCGATACCCCTGACCGTTGGCCACGACGACCGCGCCTGACAGCCACCGCAGCGGCTCGGTGACGTCAGCCTGCGTGCTGCGCTGCGGCCGCTCGCAGCCGCTGGCGCTCGCTAGCCAGCGCCTGATCGGGCGGCGGTGGCCGCCATGGTCACGTAATGCAGGGTGAAACTGCCTCCCGCCGCGTCGATCGCGGCCCCCATGCCGTCCAGCACCTGCTGCAGCTTGTCCGGCGAGAGCTGAGAATGGCCGCCGAAGGTTGGGACCTGGTCGAGCCACTCGTCGCGCGTGTAGAGGCGATCCCAGTCGAAGCGCCACTGCTCGGCGTCGTCGAACCCGCCGGCCTGCCGCATCGCGTCAGCCGCCTTGGCGCACATCGTTGCGTAGATTTCCGGGCCGGGCATGCTGCCCCGAGACATCGGCGAATCGGGCACGCCCTGGCGGTAGGCCGCGGCGAACGCCTCCGACATGTCGGCAGGGAACTGGAACGCGTTCCAGAACACCGCCAGCCGCCCGCGTGGCCGCAGCGCCTCCCCCGCCCTGGCCGCGCCGGCAACCGGGTCGACCCAGTGCCAGGCCTGACCGGCGACGACCGAGTCAAAGAGACGGCCGGCCGGCTCCCAGTCCTCGAACTTCGCGACCTCGACCTCGATCCCGCGATCGCGCGCGAGGCCGGCCATCCGCGCATCGGGATCAACCCCCAGCACCCGGCAGCCGGCCGCCTGGAACAGGCGGGCGACGATGCCGGTACCGCACCCTACGTCGAGGACACGGGGTCCCGGGCTCTCGGCGATGATTCGGTCGACCAGATCACCCGGGTAGCTGGGCCGGGTCCGGTCGTAGCGCTCGGCGTCGTCGCCGAACGACTCCGCCACCTCCCGGTAGTGGTGGGACTCACGCTCGCGGGAAGCCGGGTGCTCGGACGGTATAGTGGTCATGCGCCCACTCTAAGTGGGCGTATGCCCATTATTAATCGTTTTCGCGCAGGGCGAAGGAAGGCTGACCGGTGCCAACAGGGGTGGCCCTCCGCGACGCGCGCGAGCAGTTGTTCGACGCCGCCGACCGGATCCTGTTCCGCGATGGGCCGAGCGCGCTGACCAGCCGGGCGGTCACTGCGGAGGCTGGGGTCGCCAAGGGCGTGCTGCACCGTCATTTCGCCGACTTCGACGCGTTCCTGGCCGACTTCGTGATGGACCGGGCCGGCCGGATGGACAGCAAGGCCGCCGCGCTGCTTGAGTCCGCCGGCACCGGCAGCGTCGTCGATAACCTCGCCGAGGCGCTGACGGCCCTGTTCGAGTCCGTCGCGGTGGCGATTGTCAGCCTCATCACCTTCCGTGACGACCTGCGGGCCCGGCTGCGTGAGGCCTGGCCGGCCGGCGTCCCCGTGCTGACCGAGGCCGTGATCATGATGGCCTCCTACCTAACCCTCGAGCGGGCGCTGGGCCGGATCGCTGACGACGCCGAGGTGGACGCGCTCGCTCCCACGCTGATCGGGGCGGCGCATCTGCTGTTCGCCGATCGTGACGGCCCGAGGCCCGATGCCGCGGCCGTCCGCCGCGTCGTGACCGCCGTCATCGGCGGCGTGCTGCGGGACCAGCCAGACTGAGCCGGGCCAGGCGCGCGGACTGTCGGCCCGCTCAGTCTGCTTAGTCTTGGGGACGTGGCTACACCGCCGGAAAGGATCAACGCGGGCCCGGTGACGTTGCGCCGGGTGCGCGTCACCGACGCGGGGGCTATCGCGGCCGCGGTCAGCGCGAGCATGGAATACCTGCGTCCCTGGATGCCATGGGCGAGCGCGGCCGCGGCGGAGAGGCGGAACCAGCTGGCCAGGGTCGCGGAGGCCGACCAGTGGTGGGAGTCCGGAATCGGCTTCACCTACTCGGTTGTGACGACCGCCGGAGGCACGCTCGTCGGCGAGATCTCACTGCACCGGCGAACCGGCGATCACGTTGCCGAGATCGGCTACTGGATCGCCGCGAGCCAGTCCGGCCGTGGCTACGGGACAGCTGCGGGCACGGCGCTTACCGCGGTAGCGCTCGCGCTCCCTGGCATCACCAGAACGGAGATCCACTGTGATGCGGCGAATGGTGCCAGTGCCGCCGTCGCGCGGAAGGCCGGCTACCGGCTGGACCGGATTGAGCAACGCGAGCCCGAGGCATCAGGTGAGAGTGGCCGGCTGATGGTCTGGGTCCGCGATCGGGCTGACCCGTCTCAGGGAGCGGCGGCTGAGTGACTGGGGAGTGTTCGCAGGGTGAACGGCGGTGGCGGGCCGTCGGGCGTGAGAGAGCCGGAGCCGAGCCCGTTCCCCTGGAAAGACGGCTAATCAGATGACTCACTGATGCGGTACCCGACGCCGGGTGTGGTGGAAATGACCGGCGGATCACCGAGCTTCTTGCGCAGGCGTCCGATGGTGACCGTCACCGTGTTGGTGAACGGGTCGGCCTGCTCATCCCAGACCTGCTCGAGCAGGTCTTCCGCGCGCAAGAAGGCTGGGGCGGCCAGCATCAGCGCCTCCAGGACGCCGAACTCCTTGACTGACAGGTCCAGGTGCCGTCCGTCGCGGGTGACCGTGCGGCGGAGCGGATCAAGCTCGATGCCAGCCAGGCGGAGTCGCCGGGATCGCGCCGACGGCTGGCGGCGGGCGAGGGCGCGGATGCGGAGCACGAGTTCGGGAAAGTGGAACGGCTTGCCAAGGTAGTCATCGGCGCCGAGCCCGAGGCCGGTAACCCGGTCGCCAGGCGCGCCGGCCGCCGTCAGCATGAGCACCATGGCCCGCTGGTCGCGGTCGGTGATCATCTGGCACAGCACGTCCCCGTGGATGCCCGGCAGGTCGCGGTCGAGCACGACGACGTCATACGGGTTGAGGTCGAGCTTTGCCGCCGCCTCCAGTCCGTCGTGCGCAGCGTCGACGGCCATGCCCTGATCGCGCAGGCCTTCGACCAGGACATCGGCGAGCGACTTGGAGTCCTCGACGACCAGAACTCTCATGCCGGCACACCGGCCTTGGCGACTGAGTCGGCGGGCGCGGCCGCCGGCAGGTCGACGCAGACCCGCAGCCCGCCGCCCGGTCTGGCTTGCAGCTCAAGTCGCCCGTCGTGCGCTTCGGCGATGGCGGCGACGATCGACAGGCCAAGGCCGGAACCCTTGTCCGTGCCGATGCGATCGGCCCCTATTCGCCGGAATGGCTGGGAGAGCTCGTCCACCTGCCCTTGGTCAAGGACCTCGCCGCCGTTCTCGATGACCAGCCTGGTCCACCCGGCCTCGGTCGAGGCGGTGATGCGGATCCAGCCGCCGTCCTGGTTATGTCGGACGGCGTTCTCCAGCAGGTTCTCGACCATGCGGGACAGCAAAGCCTGACTGCCCCTGACCCACGCGC
>JASHUE010000208.1:0-5561 GCA_030040195.1 Streptosporangiaceae bacterium
CCGCGGGCGCTATCACGTACTCGGCGGCGCGATCAGCCCGATCGACGGGATCGGGCCCGAGGACCTGCGCATCAGAGAGCTGATGGCACGGCTCGCGGACGGGACGATCACCGAGATCATCCTCGCCACCGATCCCAACCTTGAGGGCGAGGCGACCGCTACGTACCTGGCCCGCATGATCAAGCCGATGGGCGTGCGGGTCACCAGGCCCGCGAGCGGGCTTCCCGTCGGCGGTGAGCTTGAGTATGCCGACGAGGTAACGCTGGGCAGGGCATTCGAGGGACGGAGGTTGCTTGATGTCTGAGGCGAACGGGGCCGGATCACGGGCAGATGCCGACCTCAGCGAGCTTGCACACGCCCAGGCAGTCGAGGACTGGCGTCCGCTTGCTGACCGCATTGCCGGGAACGCGAGGGACTTTCTCGATGGCCTGGCCGCACTGGCGCGCGGCGAGGGCGCCGATGAGACGGTCCCTCTGCTCCTGCTGGAGATCGCGCAGGTCATGCTGGCCGGTGCCCAGCTGGGCGCGAGCAAGGACGTCATACTGCCCAGCAACTGGGAGCCCGATGTAGGTGCCGATCCTGACCTCGCTCTGGACGCCCTGAGGACCGGGCTGGCTGCCAGGCTGGCCGGTTTCGATGAGTATGCCGAGATTTTCGATCCATACGCTGATAGCCAGGCCACCCAGTTCCGTCTTTCAGATGATCTTGCAACCGTCGCCGCTGACCTCATTCACGGCCTGAAGCACTATGAGGCCGGACAGGTGGCTGAGGCGCTGTGGTGGTGGCAGTACTCCTATGTGAACCACTGGGGCACGCACGGCGGTGCCGCGCTGCGGGCCCTGCATTCAGTGGTGGCGCACGCCCGGCTGGACGTGGCCGACGAACCGGCGCCGCGTTAGCTGACTTGCCTCCCCGATAGACTCGGGGCCCGGTAGGTCGAACACAGTCAGCCGGAGCCCGAGCGGGGGAGGTGCAGGTCAGCCGTGGCCCTCGTCGTGCAGAAGTACGGTGGATCCTCGGTTGCCGACGCGGCCGGCATCAAGCGGGTTGCCCAGCGAATCGTGGCCACCCGCAAGGCGGGTAATTCGGTCGTAGTCGTCGTGTCGGCCATGGGGGACACGACCGACGAGCTCAAGGACCTGGCCGATCAGGTGAGCCCGGCGCCACCCGGTCGTGAGCTGGACATGCTGCTGACCGCGGGTGAGCGCATCTCGATGGCATTGCTTGCGATGGCCATCGCCAACCTTGGCCTGGAAGGCCGCTCGTTTACCGGGTCGCAGGCCGGAGTCATCACCGACGCGACCCACGGCAGGGCGAGAATCATCGACATCACGCCTGGCCGGATCCAGGCTGCGCTGGAGGATGGCGCGATCCCGATCGTGGCCGGATTCCAGGGCGTGTCGCAGACCACCAAGGACATCACCACCCTCGGTCGTGGCGCGTCCGACACCACCGCCGTCGCCCTGGGTGCCGCGCTCGGCGCGGATTACTGCGAGATCTACACCGACGTGGACGGCGTCTTCACCGCCGACCCGCGGCTCGTGCCGGGCGCGAAGAAACTACCCAGGATTTCCTATGAGGAGATGCTGGAGATGGCCGCGTGCGGGACAAAGGTGCTGATGCTGCGGTGCGTGGAGTACGCCCGGCGATACCAGATCCCGATTCACGTGCGCTCCTCATTCAGCAACCGCGAAGGCACGTGGGTCACCGATGCGGTGCCGCCTGCGGGCGAGTCGGCGACGACGGAAGGCGAGACCATGGAGCAGGCGATCATCTCCGGGGTGGCGCAAGACCGCGGCGAAGCGAAGATCACAGTGGTCGGCGTGCCCGACAAGGTCGGCGAGGCGGCGCGGATCTTCCGGGCCATCGCCGACGCCTCGATCAACATCGACATGATCGTGCAGAACATCTCCGCGGCGGCCACCGGCCGGACCGACATCTCGTTTACCTTGCCGCGGGAGGACGGGCACGCAGGGATGACCGCGCTTGGCCAGTTGCAGGACGAAGTGGGCTTTGAGCAGTTGCTGTACGACGACCGGATCGGCAAGGTCTCGATCGTCGGCGCGGGCATGCGTTCGCATCCAGGTGTCAGTGCCAGGTTTTTCGGGGCGCTCGCCGAAGCGGGCGTGAACATCGAGATGATCTCCACATCGGAGATCAGGATCTCGGTCGTTGTCGACGAGAACGACGTGGGCGCGGCTGTGGCGGCAGTGCACGAGGCGTTTGAGCTCGGCGATGGCCAGGAGCAGGCCGTCGTCTACGGCGGGACCGGCCGATGAGCGGCAGGCCGGTCCTGGCGATCGTCGGCGCGACCGGCGCGGTTGGCACCGTGATGCGCAGTGTCGTGTCGGAGCGCGCCGACATCTGGGGTGAGATCCGGCTGATCGCCTCAGCCAGATCCGCGGGCCGGGTGCTGCCCGTGCGCGGCGAGGACGTGGTAGTCCAGGGGCTGGCTGCTGAGGTCTTCGACGGCGTCGACCTGGCCATGTTCGACGTGCCCGACCCGGTGTCGGCCCAGTGGGCGCCGGTGGCGGCAGAGCGCGGTGTCATCGTGATTGACAAATCCGGCGCGTTCCGGATGGATCCCGACGTGCCGCTAGTGGTGCCTGAGGTCAACCCGGCAGCGGCCACGGTCCGGCCGCGAGGCATCATCTCGGTCCCCAACTGCACGACGCTGTCGCTGATCGTCCCGCTCGCGGCCCTGCATCGTGAGTTCGGCCTGCGCGAGCTGGTGGTGGCGTCCTACCAGGCCGCGTCCGGGGCGGGCCAGGAGGGCACCGACGCGCTCTATGACGAGCTCAGCGAGGTCGCAGGCAACCGCACTCTCGGCCAGCGGCCGGGCGATGTGCGGGCTGCGGTCGGTGAGTCCAGCGTGTTCGGCGCTCCGCTGGCGATGAACGTCGTGCCGTGGGCCGGTTCGCTGCGAGACGAGGGCTGGTCATCAGAAGAGCTCAAGATCAGGAACGAGACGCGCAAGATCCTGGGGATGCCTGACCTGAGGGTGTCCGCGACCTGCGTGCGGGTGCCGGTCATCGTTGGTCATTCGCTCGCCGTGCACGCGGTATTCGAGCGCGAGGTTAGCCGGGAGGCGGCGCAGCGCGTGCTGCGCGAGGCGCAGAACGTCGAGCTGGTCGACGACCCCGCGAACGGCTTGTACCCGATGCCGGCCGATGCCGCCGGGACCGACCCGACCTGGGCGGGCCGCGTGCGCCAGAGCCAGGATGATCCGCGGGCGATCGAGATGTTCGTCTGCGGCGACAACCTGCGCAAGGGGGCCGCGCTGAACGCCGCCCAGATCGCCGAGTTGCTTGCGCCGGAGCTGGTCAGCCGGGCAGCGGCCGTCTCCTAGGCCCACCTTGCTGGTCTGCTGGCTGCGGGCATCGGCTCGCCCGCGTTCATCGCCGGCGGCGAGCCTTTGCACCGCCAGTGGACGCGGTCGAGCATGGTCCGGCAGGCTCTTGCTATGGAGCGGTCATTCACGGTGGCCCAGGCCCGCGAGTTCATGCCGGCCGTATTGAGTCGCGCCGACGAGCTGATCGAGGTCCGGGCGAACCTCGTCGAGCTGCAGACCTCGCTTGCCGCTGGGAAGATCTCGCCGCTTGGCGGCCTGCCGGAGGCCAAGGCCTACCAGGCGCGGCTCAGTGAACTGCTCGGCTGGTTCCCGGCTCAAGGCATCGACCTGAAGGGCTTCGCTCCGCTGTTGCTGGACTTCCCGGCAGAGCTAGACGGCGAGCCGGTCTTGCTGTGCTGGCTCGAAGGCGAGACTGAACTCGGCTGGTACCACAAGCTGGCATATGGCTTCGCCGGCCGACGCCGGATCCCCGCTTCGTAGCGAGCTTTCCTGTCCTGGAGGCGCCTGCAAGGACGCGGCCCGAGCGCGCTGTCAGTCGGCGGGCGGCCAGCCGCTCGCCGCGCCGCTAGCAACCTGATCCTCCCGCAGCTGCCGCATCACGCGCCGCCGTTCGGGTGCTTCGAGGCCGTCGATGAACAGCACCCCTCGCTGGTGATCGGTCTCGTGCTGCAGGCACCGCGCGAGCTCGCCGCCGCCCGCAACGACGACCGGCTCCTCGCGCAGGTTGACTCCCTCGGCGACTGCGGTGGCCGCCCGGCGCCGGTCCGCCCAGACGCCCGGGACGGAAAGGCAGCCCTCGACACCGTCCTGGCTGCCGCTCACCTCGATGATGCGCGGATTGATGAGGTAGCCGAATTCGTCGTCGATGTTGTAGGAGAACACGGCCAGGCTGGACCCGATCTGGTTGGCAGCCAGGCCAGCTCGTCCCGGCTCCCGCACGGTCTCGAGCAGATCGTCGACGAGCCGCGCCAGCGCATCATCGAAGCGTGTGACCGGATCACACGCAGTTCGCAGCACGGGATCGCCGATCAGCCGGAGCGCACGGAGCGTCATGCGCTGGCCTGCTGATCCGCGCTGCCGCAGGCGAGCTTGCCGAGATGGTCGAGCACCTGGTGGTGCCAGGCAAGCTCGGCCTGGATCCTGAGCCTGGCGTGCTCCACGACCAGGTCGTCGGCGACCGTCTGGTCGGGCCACGACCACTCCCGCAGGTGTTCGAATGCGGCAGCCTGAACGGAAAGCGCGCGGACCCGGTCCTCGAAGTATCCCCGCAGCGTGTCCTCGCCGACGTCTGCGCTCATGGCCAGAGCCAGGTCCACCGGGTCGGACTGCAGCCTGACTTCCTGGAGTGCCTCGGCCCGCAGGGCGCGCAGCTCGCGCTGGCCCTCTGCGGTGATCCCGTAGACCGTGCGGGCCGGCAGCTGCCCCTGCTGCTCGGTCCGCAGTGGCTCGATGAGGCCTTCCGCGGCCATCCGGTGCAGCGCGCCGTAGAGCGAGCCCGGCCGCACCTCTGACCACATCTCGGTACGGTCTAGCCGCGCGTCTCGCCGGAGCTGATGACCGTACATCGGACCATGCTTGGCGAGCGCTCCCAGCACGAACAGCCGAGTCGGATTCATGGCTCTAGTAAAACACGAGTGCTCAAATTTGACTGGACGATGGTGGAGCGTAACCGCCAGGGCGGCAGCGCGCTACTGTCCCACCCGGCCGTCTATCCGCTCGCGCAAGAAGTCGGCGTGACCAAGGTGACGTGCGTATTCCCCGATCAAGTGCACCAGCACTGAGCGGAGGGAGATCGAACTCTCTCCCCCGAGACCGTCACTGAACCGAGCGGTGAACCCAAGGTCGGCGACCCGGGACGCGAACTGGTCGGAGAAGTCAACCGCGGCCCGCCACGCGGCCCACGCCTCCGCGACGACCGCGGGATCGGGCACTGCGCCGCTGAAGTCGTCGGCCTTGCCGTCGGCCGCCCGGTAGAGCCGCTGGACATCCTCGCCGGCGAGCACCTGCCGGAACCAGAGCCGGCGCGGCCAGGCCGGGCAGGGTTCCGCGTGGCGGGCTGGCGGGTTGTGGTCGCCAGGTGCGGATGGTCATGTAGGTGAGGTAGGCCAGGCCGGCCAGGAGGAAGCTGTTGGCGGCCAGGGTGGTGGCTCCGTGGAAGCCGAGTTGGGCGGTGTCGCCGGCCCAGGGGGTGAACCACATGGGGGCGGTG
>JASHUE010000209.1:0-2755 GCA_030040195.1 Streptosporangiaceae bacterium
CGCAGCTACGACGGCGGCCGCGAGGCGCCAGCTGCTGGCGCAGGTCGCATCGGCGCTACGGAGCTGATCGATCCAGGTCATGTATCTCAGGCTCGTTATCTGGTATTCCCGTCGCGGCCCGCGACCATGCAGCAGCCGAGCGTGATCGTCACGGGAAGCACCGCGGTCGCATAGGCGGCTGGTCGGCTGATGGCGGCCGCGCAATCCAGGGGCGCATAGAAGCTGTATGGCGGGACAGGAGGCGCAGCCGTGTCCGGGTTTGGTCGAGTTCTTGCCGGTACAAGCGAGTCGCGGGTGCTGACGGGACGGCGCAGGTTGGCCGGGACTGCTGCGCTATGACGGCTCGCATCCTAGTCATCGCCGATTCAGCGCATCTCGTCCGGGCTCTGCAGGCCAGCATGGAGCTGAGGTTCGCCATCTGGTTACCGTGCCCCCGGCATGGGTGCCGGTTCGGCGTCTAGCTGGGCCGAGTGCGCCTGACCGCAGAGAATCCGCTAAGCCGGGATTCGTGAGGACGCTCGCGGGCGAGCATGGAAGCACGTCTGACGGATGCTGGCAGGACGCGGCAAGGGAACGATCATGGCAGCTCGGCGCACATCCGGGCGGGTCCTGGAACCGCTGGATGACGCGCCCGCGGGTCGGCTGCACATCTACCTGGGCGCGGTACCCGGAGTGCGGTTCCTGCCTGCTGCTTCGGCGCGCACGCCGTAGGGACACCCAGAGCAGGCAGGCCAGGCGAGGGCGGCTGTCGCGCACAACTTTCCAGCGCGCGGCAAGGGAAACACGGCTGGCGCCGCACGTGCGCGAGTCCAAGCTCGTACCCGGTTAAGGTCAGCGGCGTCACAACTGCGTGCTGCGGCCGTTTCGCTCGAGACGCCCGGGGCGACGCTGGGTTAGGTCCGCACCCTGGCCGGACGAGAGGTGAGGGGAAGCCGTGCCCGGGCGCAACCGGGTCACCGCCACGTCGGTTCGGGCGGCGAACCTCAGCGTCCGCCCGTCTTCGGTGACGCACTCGATCCAGGGACCGATCCGCGGGTCGCAGGCATCGACAAGGGTGACGGTGGCCCTCAATAGGTCCGTCGTGATGATCTGGTCACCAGGCCGCAGCACGGAAGTGACAACCGTCTTCGGAACCAAGCTGGTCATGCACACCGCCGGGCATGCCGCCCCGGCGCCCTCGCGCTGCCGGGCTCGAGCGCCTCCGCAATCTCGAAGATGATGCTGTCCCAGTCAGCCGCGTGCCCGACGATGGCGCCATCGGGAATCGGTCTCGTGAGGCGCTCCCACAGGCGATCCAGATCGTTTTCGTCACTATGCGGTATCTCATCAGCACGTAACGTCACGTGTCTGATTCTGATGCTGCAGCTAGTTGCCCGCTGGCGTTGTTGACTATCGTCCCGGTTGTTGCCCTCATCGCACTGACTGTGCCGGCGGTGCCATGGATCTCGGAGAGCCGCACATCCACTCAAGCACCACGATCAGCGCGCGGCAGCCGCGGGTGACGCCTTGCCCACCGCCTGCTGGATCGAGGCGAGGCCTGCGTCGCGGGCGCGCCGGGCGAGGCCGCGATGAATGCGGCGCGGCCACAACGGCCCGCCGTAGACAAAACCGGTGTATGCCTGAACCAGCGTCGCGCCGGCCTCCATGCGCTCCCAGGCGTCCTCGGGGGTCTCGATCCCGCCGCTCGCCACGAGGACGAGGCGGTCTCCGACCCGCGCGCGCAACCTGCGCAGCACATGCAGTGCACGCGGCTTGAGCGGCGCACCGGACAGACCGCCCGCGCCGACGGCGGCTACCTTGGCCGGAGAGCTGGCCAGATGGCCGCGAGTGACGGTGGTATTCGTCGCGACGATTCCGTCGAGGCCAAGTTCGACGGCGAGGTCAGCGACGGCATCAACGTCCTCGTCCGCGAGGTCGGGAGCGATCTTGACCAGCAGCGGCACCGGGCGCCCGCCGACTGGCCGGGTGGCGTCACGGACGGCTGCGATCAGCGGTCGCAACTGGTCGACGGCCTGCAGGTTGCGAAGGCCAGGGGTGTTGGGCGAACTGACGTTGAGCACCAGGTAGTCGGCGACGGGAGCCAGCAGTCGCGCGCTCGCCGCGTAGTCGGCAGGCGCCTCGGATTCTGGAACGACCCTGGTCTTGCCGATGTTCGCGCCAACCAGCAAAGTCTGGCAGCGACGCCGCCGCGACCGGAGCCGTGCCGCCATGGAAGCAGCCCCGTAGTTGTTGAAACCCAGCCGGTTCACCAGCGCCCTGTCGGCAGTCAGACGGAACAGCCGTGGTCTTGGGTTGCCACCCTGCGGCTGCGCCGTCACGGTCCCTACCTCGACAAAGTCAAAGCCCAGCGCACCTAGCGCGTCGGGGCCGACGGCATCCTTGTCAAACCCGGCTGCCAGGCCGAGCGGGCCCGGCAGCTCACGTCCGAACGCGTGCACCTGCAGCACCGGATCCGCGGGCACCAGCAAGCGCCGGAGCAGCCAGGACGCGCCCGGCACCGCTGCGGTTGCACGGATCAGCGCGAATCCGAGCCGGTGCGCAGCCTCGGCAGGGATCCGCCGCAGCACAGCGGAGAACAGCAGCTCGTACATTGCCCCCTCACACACCATCATCCGCGGCCGCTTGCCCCGGCCGCGCGCGACCGCGGGATGACGGCAGGGAAGACAGCAAGTGAGCGTTGTCGATCACGGCAGTGATCCGGCCCCAGCCGACGCGGCGCTGCCGCCAGCTCCGCCTGTTACGAATTCGCCATGAG
>JASHUE010000210.1:0-2774 GCA_030040195.1 Streptosporangiaceae bacterium
GTGCGACGCTCACCACGTACGGATTTATTTTTCCGGCGCAAGCGGCGCGTCGGCCGGTTCTCGTGTTTTCCGGGCCGTGGCCGACCGGCTCCAGCGGCGCGCGAGCCTGCTAGTGGCGGCCGTCTGCGGCGGGTAGCCGCGTGGTTCCGATCCGGCACTCCAGTTGCACAGAACGGCAGATCACGGCGCGGTGAACACGACCGTCACGTAGCCGTCACCTGCGGCCTGCGATCCGGCTAGACAAGCCCCGGCTGACGTAGCGGCAGGCGCATGGCAGGCGGGGCCGCATCGCCGACCTCGACCTCGGCGCCGCTGACGCGGCGGGCAGTTAGCGCGCCCTCTGCGGCCCGATCACCTCAGCCCGTCCCAGGTTCCTCACTCGCCGTCGGTCGCGCGCTGAGCGCCTGGCGGATGAGCTTCAGCTCGGCCTGGGCGGCGGCGGTGGCGACGTTAACTGGACCATTGAACGACCGCAACTGGCTGAGCGAGGTCGACCGTGCCTGCTCTTCGGTCAGCTTGGCGACGGTCTGCAGATCCTGGATCAGCTTGTTGACCATGACTGTGGTCTGGGGCGTGAACGTGACCGAGGCCAGTGGCACGGGGGTCCCGAACGACGTGGCGTTCTGGATGAGCGCATCGGCCCTGGCCCTGTTCTCGGGCGTGAACGTGGCTGCGGCCAGGTTGTTCTCGAACGCCTGCTCCGTCGCCACCTCCGCCGTGAGGGTCGCTTCGGCGGCCGCGAGATTGTTCCTTTCGTCGGCGTTGTAGGCGGCCACATCAGCGTTCAGTTGCTGGACGGCCGGTGTCGTGATCGCCTCATACTGGTTGATCAAGGCCTGCTGGGTGGTGCACGGCAACCTCGGTATGTACAGGCTGGGCTCGCAGTCGGCGGCCGCAAGCAGGGCCTTATGACGTTGGCTGGCACCCGTGGCGTAGAAGAGGCCGAGGATCACCAGGAGAGCAGACAGCGAGGAAACAAAGGCGAGTATGACTCCGCCAGTTCTCGTCTCATCCTGGTTGTCTCTGGCGTAGCCGCGTCTGGCATAGCCGCCTCCGGCGTACGTCGCGCTCATCTAATTCCACTCCTCCCGGTGCCTCATTCGGCGCTGGGGTGCTCGGTGAAGGAGTCGATTCCCTTGAAGATCTCTTCGTTGATAATGAAGGTCAATCCGAATACGAAGAGCAGGAAAATCGGCGTAATGGCTACGAAGACGAGCCACTTCCGGCCCTCCTTTTCACGAGCGGCGATCCAGCGCTTTACCGGTGGCAGCCTGAGGGTGAGCAAGAAGACGCTGCACGCTGAGTACTGGTAGAGGCGCTGATGGAAGATCGGGACGCCGTCGCCGTCGAAGCCGGAGCCGTTGGTCCCGCGCTGGAACCCGAATCCCTCGAGCAGGGACAGGTGGAAGAAGAGCAGCCCCCAGATGACATAGGTGAGGTAGTGCAGCTTCTTCCAGTACCGCCCGAGCTTGCGTTGCGCCCACGGGTTGCCGGTGGCCAGGAGCGGAAGGACCAGCAGCACCATGGTGAAGCCCACGAGCTCGAAGATGTGCCCGGCTACCACGCCGAAGAAGCCTCCGGCGAAGTTATCGGTGAGGCCGGCAGCAAGCGCATCGCCGATGCCGCAGCACCCCATCATGATCCCGTACCAGCGCCGGAGCGGGACGAACCACCGCTGCCCGGTGAGCGTGACCAGGGGAGTGACGAGCAGGCACAGGAACAGGCAGATCTCGGCCCCGGTCCCCAGCGTGTCGTCGACCGAAACACCGAAGGTGTTCTTGTTGAGCGTGACAAGCGCGGGCATCATGAAGAAGAGGGGGGCCACGCCAGGAGCGCCGAGCAGGATAAGGGCGACCGCCTTACGCTTGATCCGGGAGCCGCCGAACTTGAAGTCCTTATCCATCCATTCGTCGAGGCGACTCCTGTCCGCCTTCAGCTGGGGCTGGTGGCGATCCCTCGACTGCTTTACCGCTCGGCGTGTACCTGTCGCATCGTCAGGGTAGAAGTCCGGCTCGTAGCCCCCATCGTCGGGGTATAGGCCTGGATCGTAGCCTCTGGTAGTTGCCATCTCGCAGCTTCTCCTTGCACAGGATTAGCATTCGCTCCCATGGTTTTCGCCTGCTGCCGGCTTCGGCTTTGCCGCATGCCGACTCAGGCATTTGGCTGTGCCGGCCGGCTATCTAATTGCTGTGCACCACGACGGCCGGGTGCGACTTCCTGTGGTGACGCCCCTTCGCGCCCGAGGGGTGCGTCGCCGTGGTCTTGTGCGCCGGCGCCGCCTCCGAGGCCAGGAACTGCTGGTCGGTTTGGCTCTGTGGCCCGGTCTCGCCCGTCCCGGTCTCCCTGAAGACGAAGAACGGGAATCCCCTCAGCCCGATCTCCGTGATACCGGAAATGACGGCAACCGACAGCAGCGCCGCGGTGGCGGCCGTGGCCACGCGCATGGCCTGCTGCTGCCTCGTCCGCTTCTGCGGCTCCCTGGCTGGCGTCGTCCTCGGCTTAGGCGGCCCGTCCGGCCTGCCTGGCCTCGTGTCCGGCGCCATCGGCCTCGCCGGCCTGGTGCCTGGCCAAGTCTCCGGCCTCGCCGGGCCGGTCTGCGGCCTCCCAGTCCCGGTCTGCGGCCTCGCGGGGCCGGTCTGCGGCCTCCCAGTCCCGGTCTGCTGCCTCCCAGGCCCGGACGGCCGGGCGTCAGGCCGTGCCGGCCTGGTGTCCGGCTGGACTGGGCTGGTGCCAGGCAAGTCTGGCGTGGTGCGCGGCAGCGTCGGAGCAGTCGC
>JASHUE010000211.1:0-4346 GCA_030040195.1 Streptosporangiaceae bacterium
GCGCCGACGATCGCGGCGGCGTTGGCCGGGAGCATGACCCCGTCATGCTCGCCGATCTCGGCCAGCGCGATCAGCAGCGGCAACGTGGTGGCGGTGACGAAGGTCATCTCCACGCGCTGGACCAATGGCAGCACGCGCGCGTACACAAGCAGCGACGGCAGCCCGCGGACGACCAGCAGCAGGCCGACGAAGACCAGCAGCCGGACCGGGTCAGACACGATCGCGTCGATGTCCAGGGTCATGCCCGATGACACGAAGAACACCGGGATGAAGAAGCCGTATCCGACCGCGTCGAGCTTGTCCTCCAGCGGCCGGACATCGACGCCCATCCGGCGGGTCCAGCTGTGCAGTACCAGGCCGGCCAGCATCGCCCCGAGTACCACGTCCAGGCCGAACCGGTCGGCAAACAGCAGCAGCACGACCAGCAGCACGATCGAGAACCGCAGCGTGGTCTGGGCGGTGGCCGACTGGCCCTGCCGGATCAGGGCGCGCAGCCGCCGGTCACCGATCACGAGCGGCGCCGCGGTCAGCACCAGCGCCGCGGCCGCCACCGCCAGCAAGGATCCGATCGCGACGAACTGATTGCGCCTGGTCAGGAACAGCGAGATCGCGACGATCGGGAACAGCTCGCCGACCGCTCCCGCGGCGAGCACGTACCGGCCGAACTTCCCGCTGAGCATGTCGTTGTCGCGCAGGACCGGCAGCAGGGTGCCGAGCGCGGTCGTGGTCAGGGCCAGTCCGATCGGCACGAAGTCGCGCACGTAGTGCAGCCGGGCCAGCACGGCGACCGCACCGACGGCCAGCAGCGCGCTGACCGCCCAGCCGATCATCGCCAGCCGGCCTGACCGCTCCTTGAACAGCCTGGGGTCGAGTTCGTAGCCCGCCAGCAGGAACAGGAATCCGAGGCCGATGTTGGACAGCAGCTGGATGCTGGTCGTGTCGGCGAGGCCGAGGCCATGCGGGCCGATCAGCACGCCGGCGAAGATCAGGATCACGACCTGCGGGACCCTCGCGCCGGGCAGGGCGGCGACGATGACCGGAGCCAGCGCGGCGACGAGCGTGACCGCCAGCAGCGAGCCGAGCGCATGGACGGTCACCGGCCGCGCTCCTCAGCCCGGCCCATCACTAGTGTCCCGCCCCCCGGTGCCCACGCCCCCGAACGGTCAGGATGCCCGCTGCGCGGCCCGGCTATTCAGGCGAGCGAAAGGCCGGGGGCCCGGCGCATTGCCAGGCCCCCGGCCGTCGGGCGGGGAGGAGTTGCTCAGCCGTTGTAGTTGCGCAGGTAAATCACGCCGCTGGAGGTCGGCGCCACGTTGGCCAGCAGCGTGTTGAGTAGCGCCGGGCTCAGCGTGGTCTTGTTCTGCAGGCCGGTCACATAGTTGATGCCGCTCCAGGTGATACCGGTCAGGATCTGGTACCTAATGCTGAGTCCGGAGGGGCCCTTGTAGGCCAGCATCAGCGGGCCGTTGTTGTGGGTGCTGAGGTCCGCGGCAGCCGGGCCCGACGTCGAGGCGCCGCCCGGCACGCCGCCCAGCAGCGTCCACGGGATGGTCTTGTTGCCCTGCAGGCCGGACTTGGCCAGGTCGGGCGTGCTGGCGTAGCTCAGTGCTTCTCCGCTGCCGTCCGCCTTCCAGAACACGTAGACAGTGCCGTTGCCGCCCGCCCCGATGACCTCGGCCAGCGCCGGCGTGTCGCTGGTCAGGGTGGAGGTGCCGCCGCTGATCCACTGCGACTTGTCAAACGAGAAGTAGCGGCCGGACTGAGAGCCGAGCTCATACCGGACGTGGTGGCCCGGGCCGCGCCACGCGATGATGACCCTCGCGTTCACCGAGTTCAGCGGGAAGATGATGGCGGGTCCGGTCGAGCTGGTGGCCAGCTTGTCGCCCGTGACGGCGATGCTCCTGGTCTTCGACCAGCTCAGCTTCGCCCCGCCCGTGATCTCGCCGGTCGCATACCAGATCGTGTTGCTGTGCAGGGCCTTCCAGGCCACCAGCTCCGAGGGGATGCCCAGGTAGTTGGTGTAGAAGGCGGCGGCCGGGCCATCGGTCGTGCCGGCCCCAGGGACGGCCTCGACCTTGGACCACTTGCCGTTGTACCTGAACCGGTAGTACACGGCGTTGCTGTTCTGGCCCTTCCAGGTCACGAACGTGCCGCGGACGTTGTGGTAGTAGTACGCGGCCAGCCCTGGTGTGGCGTTGGTGTAGCTGCCAGGGATGGTTGACGGCTTGGACCAGACCGGCGGCGGTGCGGCCATGGCCGCGGCGCTAGCGGCGACAACGCAGACCGCACCGGCTGCGGCCGCCGTGGCCAGCTTTGACTTCAAGAGCATCGTCAGATCCCGCTCCTTTAGTGGGGAGAACCTCCGCAGCTGCGGAAGCCAGCTCGAGACCTTAGGGACCCTCCCTGACACCTCGGCCCGCAAATCCCTAGGACTTGCCTGGGTTTTCCCTGTGTGTCTTCTCAGCGTCCCGAGGGGCCGGGGCTCTGGACGGCTGCCCGTAGCTGCATCATTGGGCGGGTGGCGGTCACTCCGACGTTTCCCAGCCGCGAGACGCTGGACCGGCTCAGGTTCAAGCCGCTCGACGTATTCGTCGGCGTGGGCGTCCTGCTGCTGATCTACGCTGTCGTCCGGGTCGGCGAAGGGGCGAGGGCGCCGGTCCACCACGCGACGTCGATCAACCTCTCGCCGTCGAACCTGCCCTACTACGCGGCCCGCAGCCTCCTGCGGATGTTCATCGCGCTGGTCTTGTCTTACTCGTTCAGCCTGAGCTATGCCTACGTCGCGGCCCGCAGCCGGCGCTGGCGCCGGGTCCTGATCCCGGCCCTGGACATCCTCCAGTCGGTCCCCGTCCTGGGCTTCCTGGCGGTCACGGTCACGTTCTTCGTCGCGCTCTTCCCCGGCTCCGAGCTGGGCCTGGAGTGCGCGGCGATCTTCGCCGTGTTCACGTCGCAGGCCTGGAACATCACGTTTTCCTTCTACCACTCGCTGATCAGCCAGCCGGCGGAGTTCGATGAGGCCAGCAAGCTGATGGGCCTGTCGCGGTGGAAGCGATTCTGGACCGTCGATGTGCCTGGCGGGGCGATCGGCCTGGTGTGGAACGGGATGATGAGCTTCGGGGGTAGCTGGTTCTTCCTCACGGCATCTGAGCTGATCACCGTGAAGGGCACCACCTATTCGCTGCCGGGGGTCGGCTCTTACGTCGGCGCGGCCGTGAACGAGGGCAACCTCGCCGACGTGCTCTGGGGCATCGCCACCATGATCATCATCATCCTGGTGGTCAACTTCTTCTTCTGGCGGCCGCTTGTCGCGTATGTGGAGAAGTTCAGGGTCGAGCAGTCCGAGTCCGAGCTGAAGGCCAAGTCCCTGATGCTGGATACGCTGCGCCGGTCTAACTGGCCCCGCGCGATCGGGCGCGGTCGCCGCGCGCTGGCGCTGCCGGTCAACCGGGTGATGGGCCGCGTGACCGGGATTGACGACCGGAGCCTGACCGTGCAGGAGTCCAGGCGGCGGGCGGCCGACACCGCGTTCACGGTGGTCGTGGCGGTCGCGCTCGGGTTCGGCCTGTACAGCATGCTCGCCTTCATCGCGACCGGCAAGGACGGCCTCGGCGTATTCGGCACCGCGTTCGGCTACGGCTTCCTGACGCTCCTGCGGGTAGTGACGGTGGTCGCGGTCGCCTCGGTCATGTGGGTGCCGGTCGGGGTATGGATCGGCTTCAATCCGCGGGTCGCCCAGTTCATGCAGCCGATCGTCCAGGTGCTGGCGAGCTTCCCGGCAAACTTTATCTTCCCGTTCGCCATCGTCATCTTTCTGGACATCGGCCTGCCGCTCAACTTCGGCGCGATCGTGCTGATGGCTCTGGGCACTCAGTGGTATGTGCTGTTCAATGTCATCGCCGGAGCTAGCGCAGTGCCGTCTGACTTGAAGGAAGCAATGGACAACCTGGGCGTGCACGGCTGGGACCGATGGCGCAGGTTCGTGCTGCCCAGCATCTTTCCCGCCTACGTGACCGGCGCGATCACGGCGGCCGGCGGGGCCTGGAATGCCACGATCGTGGCCGAGATCGTCTCCTACAACCACAAGCAGCTCGTGGCCAAGGGCCTCGGCTCCTTCATCGCGCTGAACACCAATCACCTGCCCGCGCTTTTCGCCGGCCTGCTGGTGATGTCCCTTTACGTCACCGGCCTGAACGTGCTCGTCTGGCGCCGGCTGTACGGCCTGGCCGAGACGAGGTTCGCGCTCGCATGAGCAGCGCGACAGTCGTCCCGCCGCTGGACGCCGAAGGAGCGCCGGCGGTGCCGCTGATCAGCGTCCGGAGCCTGAGCAAGTCGTTCTCCGGGCCTGG
>JASHUE010000212.1:0-6929 GCA_030040195.1 Streptosporangiaceae bacterium
GAGCAGGCACGCTGGACGGCCTTTCTGGCCAGGGCGATCTGAGAGCCACGAAGCGCCGCGACTTAGCCACCGGCTCGCGGCGCCCGGCGCGCTCGCGGCGCTTTCTGCCGATCCCGCCCGCAGCTAGCCGGCCGCCATACTCAGGCCATGGAGTTCATCGCAAGCCAGCTGGCCCAAATCCCGGGGGTGGTAGCCGTAACACTGGGAGGGTCGAGGGCGACGAATACCGCGGCCGAGGATTCTGACTGGGACTTCGGCCTCTACTATCAGGGACGGCTTGATCCGGCTGATGTCGTGGCCCTGGGCTGGCCAGGCCGGGTCTTCGCTCCCGGCGAGTGGGGCCGGATCGTCAACGGCGGCGCCTGGCTGACGATCGATGGTACGAAGGTAGATCTGATCTACAGGGACCTCGATGAGGTTCTGCGCTGGACCGGGGCCGCCGAGGACGGGCGGTTCGAGATTCAGCGAGAGGTCGGCTACGTCGCGGGCCTCGCTACCTACGTCCTCGCGGGCGAGCTGGCTCTTGGCAGGGTGCTTGCTGGCCACTTGCCGCGCCCGCGATTCCCGCCGAAGCTGCGGCAGACCGCGCCCGTTGCCTGGTCCCGCCTTGCTGCGGGAGCCTTGCATTTCGCCGAGGTCTATGCGCGTCGCGGGGACAGGGCCGCTTGCCTGGCGAACCTGTGCCAGGCCGCACTGGCTGCGGCCCAGGGTCGCCTGGCCGCGGATGGCCAGTGGATTCTGAATGAGAAACGACTTATTGACCGGGCCGCACTGGGCAGCGTTCAGGAACGACTGGGCCAGCCTGACCGGGACCTGCCGCAACTTGTCGGCGATGTCCGGGCCCTCCTAGCGGTCCGGGATACTATCTGGTGAATCGAGTCAGCGTCCGTGATCCAGCCGGTCGGACCGCCTCCGGTGATGGACTGGGCGTGGCGCGCGGGTCGGGCTCTACGGGGTGTCGCATGACTAAGAGACCAGAGCAAGAGTGGCCGCCGCCAACGCCTGGGCGGCGTGGCTTCGGCAGGTCCTACGACCCGTTCTACCAGTTCGAGCGGCTGGCGCGCGACGACGGCAAGCCGTACAAGCCGCCGGAGCCGAAGGCTGAGTTGCTCCTGCTGGCCTTGCTGGGAAGCAAGGCCGCGATGCGCGTGATGTATTGCCTGCTCGTGGTCGTGGTCGCTGTTGTGATCGGGCTCCTGATCGCCAGCCGGTGACCGGGGCAGCACCGACCTGCGGCAGACGCGGGCCCGGTGGGAACACCGGCCGGACGGCACTGCATGCCGGGATCGCTCGAGGCAGGCGCGAACGAAGGAGCACCACATGACCAGCAACCCAAGTCCGGCTGCCCGGCTCCTGGGCAGCCTTGGGTCGGCCGACGGCAAGGGCATCGTGCGGATCGAAGATCGCTACGACACTGAGATCGACGATTTGTGGTCGGCAGTCACCGATCCGGGCCGCATCGCGCACTGGTACGGCCAGGTAGAAGGCGATCTGCGGCCAGGCGGGGAGTTCCGCCTGCATGTCGGCGATGCTGACTCGGACCACGTCGGGCGGGTGGAGGAGTGCGAGCCACCGCGGCGGCTGCGCGTGACGGTCAGGGAGACGGACGAGTCCTACGAGCGCGGCCAGGGCGTGCCGCCGTACGACGAGATCCTCGAGGCCACGCTGACCGCCGACGGTGACCAGACTGTCCTGGTCATCGAGGTCAGGGGCATTCCACTGGACGTGGTCGCCTACTACGGGGTCGGCTGGCAGATTCACGCCGAGAATCTCGCCGCCTACCTCGGGGGCCGCGAGCGCGGCGATAGCGAGGCGCGCTGGGCCGATCTCGTGCCTCCTTATCAGGACCTGGCGGCCAAAGTCAGCTAGGGACCGATCGTGACGATGTCCGAATGGCCGCAATGCCGGCAATCGGCCGGGCGCCCCATTGGCTCAACCCTTCATGAGTAACCCATGCTTGCCGTCGTCAGCCGCTGTGCACGCGGGTCTGCGGCAGTTTGCCGCTAATCCTTGATCCAGCGCCGCTATGGGTGCTACACCCGACTATTACGGCCGGGTCCCATCCGGGGAACTCGAGAGGGCCGGAATGGAGACAACATATGTCCGTAGCCTCCCGTAAGGCTGCTTCGCTGCTTGGTGTGGCCGCGCTCGGCGCCATGGCGATGACCGGCGCCGTCTGGGCAGCCAGTTCGACCGCCCAAGCCACCGTGCGCCCCAGCGCGGGCCCCAGCTTTCCAAGGCTGAGCCCGAGCCAGGTCAAGACCCGCCTGTCCGGCAAGCAAGAGCCCATGGTGGTCGTATTCGACAACCAGCTCACCCAACTGCCTGCGAACCGCGCCCACCGGCACGCCCGGGAAGCAACCGCCGCGTCCATGCAGGCTCCGCTCGTAGCCCAGCTGAAGCAGGTCCGGGCCACGCATATCACCACCCTTTCGCTGCTCAACGCTGTCGCGGCGACCATGCCGGCCGCTGAGGCACAGGCACTCAGCCACACCCCTGGCGTCAAGGCGGTCGTCCCCGACGGGACCATCATCATCGGCGACGCTACGTCGACCACGAAGACCGTGGCCGGCTCCCGAGTGCGCAAGTCGACCATCCCGGCACGGGCGGCCGACGGGCAGCAATTGTGCAACAGCAACCCCAGCAAGCCGCTGGTGGAGCCGGAAGCCCTCACCAGCATCCATGACGCATCGCAGAATCCGAACGACCCCTTCGAGGCGTCCAAGATCGCGACCGGCAAGGGCGTCATCATAGGGAACGTCGACGCCGACTCGCTGGCCGGAAACCCCAACATGATCAGGCCCAACGGGCAGCACGTGATCATCGATGCCCCGAACGAGAACGAGAACGTCTACAGCGACGAGTTCAACGGGGACGTCTCCACCATGGCCGCCCAGGGCACGGTCACCTACACCTACGCATCTCAGCTGCCCTACTCGAACATCTCCGCGAACTGCACCTTCCGGATCGTGGGTGACGCCACCGGCGCCTCTCTTATCACCACCGGTTACTTCACCGACACCAACTCGCACGGTCAGATCGTGGCTCCCGAGTCGCAGGTCATCGCCGGGCTGCAGAGCGCGGTGAACGAGGGCGCCAACGTCGTATCGGAGTCCTACGGCTACGGCGCGCTGCCTGGTGCCAACGACGACCTGCTCGCTCCGACAAACGACGCCATGGTGGCGGCCGGTGTTGTCGTAGTCGAGAGCGCCGGCGACAGCGGCTCGTCCGGCACGGTCGAGGCTCCCGCCGATGACCCCAACGTCATCGACGTCGGCGGGACCAACGATCTCAGGCTTCTGGCCCAGGCCGATGGCTACACCAAGGGCTGGGAAGACGACAACATGACGACCTTGTCGTCGGGCGGCACCGCTCCCAATGGTGCCGTGGTCGACCTCGTCGCCCCCGGCTATCTCGCGCTGGCTGCCGCAGGCGCCGGCCAGACACCGCTGCCCCTTCCGACTGAGGCCTTTGGCGGCACCAGCCAGTCGGCACCATTCGTGTCCGGCGCCGCCGCCGACGTCATCCAGGCCTACCGTGACACCCACCGCGGCGCCACCCCGACGCCAGCCCAGGTGAAGGAGATCCTCACCAGCACGGCAACCGACATCGGGGCTCCGGCCGACCAGCAGGGAGCTGGCCTCCTGAACGTCTACGCGGCCGTTGAGGCGGCCCGCCAGATGCCGGGCACGTCGGAGACGCACTCCGGCGCGCCGGAACTGGTGGACAGCCCCACTCAGCTCGACGTACAGGGCACGGGCGGCTCGGTGGTCAGCGACTCGGTCACCCTGTACAACGCCTCCTCCAACACCGAAAGGGTGTTCGGCACTTACCGGGAGCTCGGGCGTGAGTTCAGCCTCGGCCAGGCCGTCACCGAGAACGTCAGCGCCCCGTCGCCGAGCGCCCCGATTCCCGCCCAGGGCGCGACCGCGGCAGCACCGATCACATTCAACGTGCCCCCCGGCATCAGCGTGCTCGATGCGGACATGCGCTGGCCGGACCCGACCAACAGCGATGACAACATCCTGTCGTTCATCCTGACCGACCCGGCCGGGAGGCTGGCCCAGAGCTCGTACGACTACGGCGCCGCCAACTACGTCTCTTGTACTGGCGTTGACGGAGGCTGCAGTCCTGACATCCAGCACACCACGATCGAGCACCCGATGGCCGGAACCTGGACGGTCCAGATCCTGTGGGCCAACGGCCGCGGCCACGTGCAGAGCGCTCCGGACACCCCGGGGACCTACACCGGAACCGTGACCTTCCAGGCCAGCGGCCAGAACTTCACGTACCGCCCGGCATCGGCGCCCGTCACCATCGCGCCTCGCAGCTCGGTGAGCGTGCCTCTCAGCATCTACCTCCCCAGGGCTCCCGGCGATCACCCCGAGTCGGTGCAGTTCACGGGCCCGAACGGGCTCGAGAGTTCCGTGCCGATCGCCCGGCGTACCCTCATCCCGTCGCGTGGTGGCTTCTTCAGCGCCACATTGACCAGCTCGGTATCCCGCGGTCCCGGGCAGATCAAGACGTTCTATATAGATGTGCCTGCAGGTGAGAACGACATTGACGTGTCGTTCTACGCACCAGACCACGCCGCCAATGACCCGGTGTACTACTACCTGTTCTCGCCGGCTGACCTGGAACCTGCCATCACCGAGTCGGGGAATATCGATGTCACCGCCATCGACACCTCCCCGACGCCCGACAACCCGACCGGAAACGCCTCGCTCATCGCCCCCGATCCCCAGCCAGGTCTGTGGGAGATCGACGTGATGCAGGGCCCCACGACTGACGGGACGGAGTTCTCCCAGACCGTCTTCGGGTTCGTCGCGTACAACCGGCTCGCACCCGTCACCGAGACCGGTCTGCCGACGTCGACGTCGACGACCATCGACACCGGCACCAGCGTCCCGATCACGGTCACGGTCACGAACACGACGAACCACGTCGGGTTGTTCGAACTCCAGCCAACCAACAACGACATCACTGGCGGCAATACCGCCACGCCGCTCGAGCTGGGGCCCGGAGCCACCGGGACGCTCACGGCGACGCTGTCCCCGACGGCAGCCGCGGGCACCGCGGTGAACGGCATCCTCAGCGTCATCGACTCGACGGACTGGGGAGCCACTGAGCCCGCCATCGGGTTCCCGACGTCGTACAACGATTTCCACGATTTCGCCTACGCCTACACGGTCGGGAGCTAGCTCGAGCGGCTAGCACCCGCAGCAACGGCACGGCCCGGGCCTCGTCGCAGGCCCGGGCCGTCGCCGTATCGGGTGCCGGGCCCGCAGGCAGGCACGTGTCGCGGGCCCGCGGTTACACCTTCCCCGTTCGGATGCTGCCTGCGCGCTGGGCGTCAAGGAAGGCCCGTTCGACCGGGTTCGCGGTGAGAGAGCGGCGGTAGCGTAGGCCGCCGCAGCGACCGTACTCGCGACGGAAGACGGCTTCGACAGTCACTGCGGGAGAACTCTCCTCAGCCTTCACTGCGCGTCGGGCGCGTTAGCCAGGATCGCGTCGTCGAGGTCCCCTTCGAAGAACGGGCGGACCTCGATCGGACGCAGTTCCGCGACTGCGGCGAGCTTGGCCCACTCCAGGGCCTCGTCCAGGTCGGCGGCGTTGATGATCCAGAACCCGGCGAGGTGTTCCTTGGTCTCGGTGTACGGCCCGTCGGTAAGCAGGAATTCGCCGCCGGACTGGCGCACCACGGTCGCCGACTCCGCCGGGAGCAGGCCGCTTTTGAACAGGAAGGCGCCTGCGTCCCTCATCTTGCCGGCCAACGCGTTCACGTCGGTCCACACCTGCCGCACCTGCTCCGGGGAAAGGTTGTCGGCATCGGCTTTGTGCATTGCGAGCAGGTACTTTGTCACGACGATCACTCCCGCTTGTCATCAGGGGCCGCTCCCTGGCCGGCCCTCACTTTCGCTACGAAACGGCCACCGCCAAATCGACATCTGCCCGCCACGCTGCCAGAAACCTTGCGCTACCGGGGTTCCTGGCTGGGCGCCGCCCGGCGGCAGAGCCCCGCGCGCGAGCCAGGTCGGGCACTACCTCAGCTCGTCGCGGCGGCGTGTCAGGTACGCGGTTTCGGCGGTGTTGCCCGCCAGCTCGATTGCTTTGTCGTACGCCGCGCGCGACTCTTGACTGCGGCCCAGCCGGCGCAGCAGGTCGGCGCGGGCCGCATGGTAGGCGTGATAGCCGGCCAGCTTGTCCTTGAGACGGTCGACAGCCGCCAGTGCCACCTCCGGGCCGTCGATCTCGGCGACCGCGATGGCCCGGTTGAGGGCGATGATCGGCGAGGGGTCGAGATGGACGAGCTGGTCATAGAGGGCGACGACCTGCGGCCAGTCCGTATTGCGTACATCGCGGGCTGAGGTGTGCACGGCGTTGATGGCCGCGAGGATCTGATAGCGACCCGGAGCCAACCGGGCGGCGAGGCGCTCGCGCACCAGCCGGTGACCCTCGGCGATCAGCGCGGCATCCCATTTGCCGCGGTCCTGCTCGTCGAGGGTGATCAGTTCGCCGCTCGTCGAAACGCGGGCTGTGCGGCGGGCCTCGATGAGGAGCATCAGCGCTAGCAGCCCGGCCACTTCACCGTCGTCCGGCATGAGAGCACGGATCAGGCGGGTAAGCCGGATCGCCTCGGCGGTCAGGTCATGACGTATGGGATCGGTGTCGGGGCCGGTCGCCAGGTAGCCCTCGTTGAAGACGAGGAACAGGACGGCGAGTACGCCGGAGACCCGGGCCGGGAGATCCTCCGCGGACGGTACCCGGTAAGGGATGCGAGCCGCCTTGACCTTTGCCTTCGCGCGGGTGATTCGCTGCCCCACAGCGGTCTCCTGCACCAGGAAGGCACGCGCGATCTCGGGCACGGTCAGACCGCCGACCATGCGCAGCGTCAGCGCCACGCGGGCCTCCATCGCGAGCGCCGGGTG
>JASHUE010000213.1:0-11760 GCA_030040195.1 Streptosporangiaceae bacterium
CTAGCCTGCAAGGGCTGGCCGCAAGAGGCGGCCATGCGGATGCTGATGAACAACCTCGACCCCGAGGTTGCCGAGCACCCCGACCAGCTCATCGTCTATGGCGGATCGGGGCGGGCCGCGCGCAGCTGGGCCGCGTTTGACGCCATCGCGTCGTCGCTGCAGCAGCTTGAGGGCGACGAAACCCTGCTGGTCCAGTCGGGCAAGCCGGTCGGCGTGTTCCGCACCCACGAGTGGGCGCCGCGGGTGCTGATCGCCAACTCCAACCTGGTTCCCCAGTGGGCGACCTGGGAGGAATTCCGGCGGCTCGAGGCCGAGGGACTCACGATGTTCGGCCAGATGACAGCCGGATCGTGGATCTACATCGGTACTCAGGGCATCTTGCAGGGAACCTACGAGACGTTCGCCGCGGTCGCGGCCAAGCGCTTCGGCGGCTCGCTGGCGGGCACGATCACGCTCACAGCGGGCCTGGGCGGGATGGGCGGTGCCCAGCCGCTCGCGGTGACGATGAACGGCGGCGTGGCCCTCTGCATCGACTGTGACCCGTCCAGGATCAGGCGCCGCATCGAGCACGGGTATCTCGACGTCGAGGCCGCCGACGTCGACGACGCGGTCCGCAGGGCCGAGGCCGCGGCGCGGGCTGGCGAGGCGCTGTCCATCGGCCTGCTGGGCAATGCCGCGGATTTGGTGCCCCAGCTGCTGCGCATGGGCGCGCCGATCAATGTGGTGACCGACCAGACATCCGCACACGACCCGCTCACCTACCTGCCCCGCGGGGTCAAGTTCGAGGACATGGCCGCGCTTCGCGCCGAGGATCCGGACGGCTTCACCCGCCGCGCGCGCGAATCGATGGCCGCCCACGTCGCGGCGATGGTCGGGTTCAAGGACGCGGGCGCCGAGGTCTTCGACTACGGCAACTCCATCCGCGGCGAGGCGCAGCTGGCCGGCTACGACCGCGCGTTCGAGTTTCCCGGGTTCGTCCCCGCCTATATCCGTCCGCTGTTCTGCGAGGGGAAGGGCCCGTTCCGCTGGGTCGCGCTGTCTGGCGACCCGGCCGACATCGCGGCCACCGACGCGGCGATCCTCGACCTGTTCCCCGAGAACGAGGCGCTCGCCAGGTGGATCCGGATGGCGAGGGAGAAGGTGCACTTCCAGGGCCTGCCCGCCCGGATCTGCTGGCTGGGCTATGGCGAGCGGAACCTCGCCGGCGAGCGGTTCAATGAGCTGGTGCGGGGGGGCGAGGTGCAGGCTCCGATCGTCCTTGGCCGCGATCACCTCGACTGCGGGTCGGTGGCGTCGCCGTACCGGGAGACCGAGGCGATGGCCGACGGCAGCGACGCGATCGCGGACTGGCCGCTGCTGAACGCCCTGCTCAACACCTCGTCCGGGGCGACCTGGGTGAGCATCCACCACGGTGGCGGCGTCGGTATCGGCCGGTCGATCCACGCGGGCCAGGTCTGCGTGGCGGATGGCACGGATCTGGCCGGGCAGAAGCTGGAGCGGGTGCTGACCAACGATCCGGGCACGGGCGTGATCCGGCATGCGGACGCCGGCTACGAGCGCGCGGGCGAGGTTGCGGCCGAACGCGGCGTGCGGGTGCCGATGCGCGCGGACAACTGACGGCCCGTGCCGAAAGCATCGCGATGAGCTTTGCCGAGCTGTGGGCCGAACTGCTGCCGGTCGGGCGGAACGAGTTCACCGGCGGCTACCGGCGCTATTCATGGACCGAGCCCGATGCCGCCTGCCGCGGCTGGTTCGTCAGGAACGCCACGAGCCTGGGCCTGCGGACCGACTGCGACGGCAACGGCAACATGTGGGCGTGGTGGGGCGGGCCCGGTGAGGCGGCCGTCATTACCGGCAGCCACCTGGACTCTGTTCCCGATGGCGGGGCATTTGACGGGCCGCTCGGGATCGTCTCGGCATTTGCTGCGATCGCTCAGCTTCGGAACGAGGGGTTCCGCCCGGCTAGGCCGATCGGCGTGGCGGCGTTCACCGAGGAGGAGGGGGCCAGGTTCGGCGTAGCCTGCCTCGGCAGCCGGCTGCTGACCGGCCTGATGGACCCGGCCGTGGCGCGGGACCTGCGTGATCAGGACGGGATCAGCCTGGCCTCGGCCATGCAGGCCGCTGGCCGCGACCCGGAGCTCATCGGCCCGGACGAGCAACTGCTCGGCCGGATCGGCGCGTATGTGGAGCTGCACATCGAGCAGGGCAGCGCGCTCGCGGGCCTGCGGGCCGCGATCGGCGTGGCGGACGGGATATGGCCGCACGGGCGCTGGCGGCTGGACTTCACCGGCCGGGCCGACCACGCCGGCACTACCAGGCTGGGGGATCGCCGCGATCCGATGCTGCCGTTCGCGGCCACGGCGCTGGCAGCCAGGCAGGCGGCGGCCGACCACGGCGCGCTAGCCACGTTCGGCAAGGTCATCGCCGAACCCGGGGCGGCGAACGCCATCAGCTCATCCGTACACGCCTGGCTCGACGCCCGTGCACCCGATGCGGTCGTGCTTGACCTGGTCGTCGCGACCGTCAGCGAGGTCGCGGCGGAGGCGGCGGCCATGCACGGAGTCGGATTCGAGCTGCGGCAGGAGTCGTTCACGCCGCTCGTGCGGTTCGACCAGGCGTTGCGAGACCGGATCAAGGAGGTGCTGGCCGCGGCTGGGCAGCAGGCGCCGTTGCTGCCGACCGGTGCCGGTCATGACGCCGGGGTCCTCGCGGCCCGGATTCCGACCGCGATGCTATTCGTGCGGAACCCGACCGGCGTCTCACACTCGCCCGCCGAGCACGCCGAGCCGGACGACTGCGAGGCGGGCGTGACCGCGCTGGCGGCGGTGCTCGCGGATCTGGCCTGCCGGTGAGTCGGCTGCGGTCCGCGAGCGACGGCGAGCCGGGCAAGGTAGCGCCCGACCGGGCCTGGCTGGCCGAGTTGGCCTGGTCGCCCGGGCTTGGCCTGCGCGCGAACGTCCTGCTCGAGGCGGCCGGGGACCGGTTCAGCGGCGTCACGCCCGAGGCCATTCAGATACCCGCCGGAGCCATCCGGCTGCCGGGCCTGACGCTGCCAGGGCTCGCGAACGCGCACTCGCACGCGTTCCACCGGGCGCTGCGCGGGATAACGCAGGCGTCCCGAGGCACGTTCTGGACGTGGCGGGAGCGGATGTACGAGGTAGCGGAGCGGATTGATCCCGATGACTACCTGGAACTGGCCCGCGCGGTCTACGCGGAGATGACCCTGGCCGGCGTGAGCTGCGTCGGCGAGTTCCATTACCTGCATCACGGGCCGGGCGGCGTGCCGTACGCGGACCCGAACGAGATGGGCCGCGTGCTTGTCCGGGCGGCCGCCGAAGCCGGGCTGCGGATCACCCTGCTGGACACGTGTTATCTGGCCGGGGGGCTCGGCCACGATGGAGCCCAGCTGCCACTGGCCGGCCCGCAGCTGCGGTTCGGCGACGGCGACAGCTCGCGTTGGGCGGAGCGGATGGCGGCACTGGGGGCGGATGAGACCAGCACCTTGGGGGCGGGCGCCAGAGCGGGCGCCGCGATCCACTCGGTGCGCGCCGTGCCGCCCGCCCAGATGGCGGACGTCGTCGGCTGGTCGCACCGCCACGGGGCGCCGCTGCACGCCCACCTGTCCGAGCAGGTCGCCGAGAACACGGCCTGCCTGGCCGCGTACGGCGCGACTCCGGCTGCGGTGCTCGAGGAGGCCGGCGCGCTTGGGCCGCGGAGCAGCCTGGTGCACGCTACCCACCTGACCCGGCCCGACATCCGGCTGCTCGGCGAGAGCCGCAGCCATGCATGTTTCTGCCCGACGACCGAGGCCGACCTGGCCGACGGGATAGGGCCGGCCAGCGGGCTGGCCGCTGCGGGCGCGACCCTGACTCTTGGCAGCGACAGCCACGCCGTGATCGACCTGCTCGAGGAGGCCCGCCGGGTGGAGCTTGACGAGCGGCTCGCCAGCCGGGAGCGGGGTCACTTCACGGCGGCTGAGCTGGCGACGGCAGCGACGTCGGCCGGGCACGCAAGCCTGGGCTGGCCGGACGCCGGTCAGCTCGCGCCGGGCGCCATGGCCGACCTGGTCGTGGTGCGGCTGGACTCGGTAAGGACCGCGGGCACGGTGCGGGGGACCGCGCTGGAGTCGGTTATCTTCGGTGCCACCGCCGCGGACGTCCGTGACGTGATTGTCGGGGGTCGGGACGTGGTCCGCGACGGCCAGCACCAGCTCGTGGCCGACGTGCCCGCGGCCCTGCGGAGCGCGATCACGTCCGTGCTGGCGTGACCGGGGCCGGCATGCTCAGGGCAGGCTAGCCGAGCGGCAGGCCAGAGCAGACGTTCTCGTTCCCGCTGCGGGACTCCACGGCGCCCGGGCCACTGGAGCTGGCCGCGGCGGTATCGGCCGGCGCGCTGGCCGTCCCGGAGTTGGCCGACTTCTTCGTGGCCGGTGGCGGGTTGACCGGGAAGTTGGCGTAGTCGTCACCCAGGGTCAGCGTGAGCGCGGCGTAGCGACCGCCCTGCGGGGCCGGCTCGGCCAGCAGGTTCTGCGCCTGCGGCTGATTGCCCTGCGCGAAGGACTTCAGCGAGGCCATCAGCGTGTAGGCCTCGTCCGCCGATGCGATGCCGTCATAGCTGACCGTCGTCGATGTGGTCGGGCTGGCGTCGCCGATGTGGATCACATCGAAGCCAAGCTTGCGCAGCGCCGCCGCGGTCCGGCCCGCCAGGCCGCCGATGCCGGTGCCGTTGAGCACCGTCACTTCGATCTTCGCGGGCTTGATCAACGGCAGGTGCCCTCTCCAGGCCTGCCCTCTGGCGACCATTCCGAAGACCACGTCAGCCTCCGGCTGTTCGGCCAGCAGCCGGTCATTGTTCGCAGGGTCGAATACGTTCGGCATCGTCAGCATCGTCACGTCGCTGGCGTGCAGGCCGACCAGGGACTTGGCCATGCTGATGAGCGAGTCCGTCGTGCCCAGGCCCTTGTCCACGGTGAGGGCCTTCGTCGCGATGCTGGCGATGCGCAAGAGCGTGAGGGCGTTGCCCGGGTCAAACAGGTGCATGCGGGCAACCTTCAGCATCACGTCTTCCATGAAGGCCTGCTGCACTTCGATACGGGGCAGGTCACCGCCCGTGTCGGCACCATCCTGCAGGGTGTCCCTGGTCCGGACGAGGGCGAGTGCCTCGGTCCCATCGATGTGGTGAATGCCGGCGGTGAGGTTCACGTGGGAATTCGGGTCGTGGTAGCCGCCCTTGGGGATGCAGACGTTGACCCCGTCGATCGCGTCCACGATGGCGCGGAACGAGTTGAAGTCGAACTCGACGAAGTGATCGAACTTGATCCCGGTTAGGTCCGTGACCGTCTCGACCGCGCACGTGGGGCCGCCGATGTTGAGAGCGCCGTCGATGATCGTGCTCTGAAATGGCCCCTGGATGCCGATGCCGATCTGCCGGATGCGGGCCTCACAGCCGGGCTCGTACACCATGGTGTCACGCGGAATTGACAGCACGATCGCGCGGGTGTGGGTCGCGTTCAGGTGAATCACGAGCAGGTTGTCGGAGTTCGTGGTCCACGGATTTGCCTCGAAGCCGAAGTTACCGGTCTGGCCGTGCCGCTCCTGCGAGCCGAGGACGAGGATGTTCTGGACGCCGTAGACCGTCCGCCCGCTGAGGTCGCCCACGTTGACCGAGTCGATGTTGCCCACGAGCCGCTCGTACTCGGCGTATCCGCCGACACCGACTATGACGGTCAGGACTGCCCCGATGGTGGCAACCGTATAGCCGACCTGGGCTAGCGCGCTCTTGTCCCGGAATCGCCGCCAGAGCTGCCACCGCCCCGCGGTTCCCGGCTGCCGCCGGGTGCCCCCGCGGATCGGCCCAGGCCGACGGCTGGCGGCGCCAGGCCGGCCTCTCCCAGGGGCCGGCCTGGCGGTGGGTGCCCTCCGACCGCCCGGCTGGCGAGACGAGCGGTCGTACCAGTCGTTATCGGGGTTCCCTGGGTGGCGGCGGGCTGTGCCGTCCCGCATCTGCTCTCCGTCCTGCCGCTGCCTGGGTCAGCCCGGGTTTGTGCCCTGGCAGCCGCAGGCGCGGTCATCGGCGTCGTGCCCTAAGAGATGTTATCCATCAGTTACTGGTGGTCTGGTCGACTTTGCAGGCTCCATACGTTCGCTGACTAAATTCTCCAGCGGCCGAGCTCCCTGGGTGGGGCTGACGAGCGGTCCGGCACGGGAACCTGCGGGGCCGCTTCCAGACCAGCATGCCGGATCGAGTCAGTGAACCGGAGCGAGTCAGTGAAAGTGCCTGCGTCGGGCCAAATCGGCCCCAGCCGGCGGAAGCCTGCCGGGACCGCCGTCCCTGGGCTGGTGCGCTGCCGCCGCGATCTCGGTCAGCTCGCGGACGAAGGCCTCATCCCGCAGGCCGGAGAATTCGACCGTGATCCAGTCCGATGAAGATGATCGCAAGCTCACCCGAGGGTCAGCGCGCAGATCGGCGCGCCGCGCCCGGATCTCGGCCCTGGTGAGCCTTAGGTCAATGGCCCGCTCGCCCTCGAAGTGCGCGATCTCCTTGCCGTTGGCCCACAGCGCAGGGCCGTCCTTGAACGCCGACTCGCTCTCGATCACGCCGTCGATCTGGCACAGCTGGTGCAGTAGCCGGTCGCTCATTCGCCCATTCTCGCCGGTTTCGCGCGGGGAGGGCCGGAGATCGGATCGGGCGCGGCGCCAGGCTGAGCCCACACCGCGGCCTATGACAGGATGCGGTCGTGAGCGTCTTGATCACGAACATCGGCGAACTGGTCACCAACGCTCCGCAGGATGCGGTGAGCGTGGCCTCGCCGGGTCCGTATGCGGCCGTCCGGGGCGCGGCGCTGATCATGGCTGACGGCAAGGTGGCCTGGACCGGGCCGGCGTCGGATGCACCGGAGGCCGACGAGGCCGTGGATGCCGGCGGCCGGACCGTGCTGCCGGGGTTTGTCGACTCCCACGCGCACCTGGTGTTCGCAGGGGAGCGGGGCGCCGAGTTTGCTGCGCGGATGGCGGGCCAGCCCTATACCGCCGGCGGGATCCGCAGCACCGTGGCCGCGACCAGGGCCGCGTCGGACGGTCAGCTCCGGGCGAACCTGGCCCGGCTGGCCGCGGAGATGCTGGTGCAGGGGACCACGACGTTCGAGTGCAAGTCCGGGTACGGGCTGACGGTGGCCGACGAGGCACGCAGCGTCGCGCTGGCGGCCGAGGTCACGCCAGAAGTGACCTACCTCGGAGCACACGTGCCCGCGCCCGAGTTCGCCGATGACGTCGCGGCCTATGTCGACCTGGTCTGCGGCGACATGCTCGCCGCCTGCGCCCCGGCGGCGAAGTGGGTCGACGTGTTCTGCGAGCGGGGAGCATTCGGCCCGGACGAGGCGCGCGCGGTCCTGGCGGCCGGCGAGGCGGCCGGGCTAGCGGCCCGGGTGCACGCCGGCCAGCTTGGGCCGGGTCCCGGCGTGCAGGTTGCGGTCGAAGCCGGGGCGGCATCCGCCGACCACTGCACGTTCCTGACCGAAACTGACGTGGACGCGCTGGCGTCCTCTGGCGGAACCGTCGCAACGCTGCTGCCGGGCGTCGAGTTCTCGACTCGCTCGCCGTACCCCGACGCGCGCCGGCTCCTGGGCGCGGGGGTGACGGTCGCGATCGCCTCGGACTGCAACCCTGGTTCGTGCTTCACCTCCAGCATGCCGTTGTGCGTCGCGCTCGCGGTCCGGGAGATGCGGATGACCACGGAGGAGGCTGTATGGGCGGCCACGGCCGGCGGTGCCCATGCGCTGCGCCGGACCGACGTCGGGCACCTCGGGGTCGGGGCCCGAGCCGACCTGGTGCTCCTGGACGCGCCATCGCACGCCTACCTTGCCTACCGGCCGGGCGTCCCGCTGATCGCGGGCGTCTGGCAGGCCGGGGTGCGGGCGGCCTGAGGCCCGCCGGCAGGGTGGCCCGAGCCCGGCCTGTCCTGCCGAGCCCTGGGGCTTAGGCCTACCCCGGCTGTGGGGATCAGCCCATAGCCGGGCCGCACTTGGCTGCGAGAGGCTAGCCGCGTACCGGCAGCGAGCTGCGTGAACGGAGGCCAGGATGCCAGTCCACCATGACGTCGGTGCGCCCGACGGGCTCGCGGCGGTGATCGCCGTGCTGATCGTCGTCGCGTGCCTGGGCGTGGCCTGGCGGCGGGCCGGCTCGCCAGGAACTGCGAAGGGGCAACGGGGGCGCCTTCGCGAGTTCGGCTTGGGCGTCGCGCTCATCGCGGTGGCCACCGCCCTCGCGGACTCGATCCTCTCTGGCCAGTGGGCCGTCGGGCTAGCAGGTGCCGTGCTGGTCCTGCTGCTGCGGCCCCGCGCGGCCGGCTGGATCACGTCAGTGCTCCTGATCATTCTCGGTCTGATCGGGATTAGCCTGGCCCGCGAGATCGGCTGGGGAGCAGCCAGGCCGGGCTGGTACGGCCTTACGCACTCGTGGCACGTGCCGATGTGGCAGGTGCTGGTCCAGGCGTACGCGTTCCTGGCGCTCGGCGGCTGGCTGGCCTGGCGCGAGCTGCGCGCTCATCCCGCTGGCGCCCGGCTGGTGCTCGGCCGCATGGCCGCCGAGAATCCTGCTGACCAGCTCTGGGGCCTCCTGTTGCTCCCTGTGGTGGTGGGGGTTTCCGCGATCATCAGCGCGAGCGCGTGGCTGATGGTGACGATCATCGGGCTGGCCGCGGCCGCGTTCATCATCAGGCGAGCGCCGGGCTTCGCGGCGAAGCTGACCGCGCTGGGGCTGATCGGGCTGGGCCTCACAGGCTTGCTGCTGGTCAAGTCCTGGACTGCCAGCAGCCCAGTCCTCGTGAGCCCGCTGCCGGACTCGGCGGCACGGATAGCTGTTCCCGCCTTCCCCGAGTCGCGGTACGGCATCGTGGGCCTGCAGAGCCGCGGCACGGTCGACGTGGCCCTGGCGGAAGCGCTCGTGTTCCTCGGGCTGGGCTGCTGGCTCGTCCCGCGCAGTTTCCCGGCCGTGCGCAGGCTGATCGGCCTGGTGCCGAAGGCTCAGCTGACCAGCCAGGTACAGCATCTCGCCCAAAGCCGCGCGGTCGCCGTCGACAGCGCGGCCGCTGACCTGCGTCGCCTTGAGCGTGACCTGCACGACGGCGCGCAGGCGCGACTGGTTGCGCTGGGGATGAACCTGCGCGCGGCCGAGAGGCTCATGCACGCCAACCCGGAGGCGGCGGCTGCACTGGTCGCCGAGGCTAGGGAGGCGTCCGCCAGGGCGCTCACCGAGTTGAGGGAACTGGTCCGCGGCGTGCACCCGCCGGTGCTAGCGGATCGAGGACTGGCTGACGCCGTTCGTGCCCTGGCCCTGGACAGCCCGCTGAAGGTCGATACCGAGATAGACCTGCCCGGACGGCTGCCCGCGCCGATCGAGACGGCTTGCTACTTCTCCATCGCCGAGCTGCTGACCAACGCGGCCAAGCACTCGGGCGCACGGGACGCGAAAATCGCCATCCGGCACGCGGGCTCGATGCTGCGGGTCGAGGTCACCGATTTCGGTTTGGGTGGCGCGGATCCGGCCCGCGGCAGCGGCCTGGCCGGGATCGAGAAGCGACTTGCCTCCTTCGACGGCATCCTGGCGATCAGCAGCCCGCCGGGTGGGCCGACAATGGCGGTGATGGAGGTGCCGTGCGCGTCGTCGTTGCCGAAGATCTCTTCCTCCTGAGGGATGGGCTCGTAAGGCTGCTCGGAGCACACGGTTTCGAGATCGCGGCGGCTGTCGACGATGCGCCCGGACTTGTCGCCGCACTTGTGGGTCAGCGGCCGGATGTCGCGATCGTCGACGTCCGGCTGCCGCCCACATTCACCGACGATGGGCTGCGGGCCGCTCTGAGGGCACGACGGGAGGTGCCGGGCCTGCCGGTGCTCGTCCTCTCTCAGTACGTCGAGCAGCTGTATGCCCGCGAGCTACTGGCCGACGAGGCCGGCGGGGTCGGTTACTTGCTCAAGGACCGGGTGTTCAATGATGATCAGTTCGTCGATGCGGTCCGAACGGTGGCGAGCGGCGGGACCGTGATGGACCCGGAGGTGGTTACGAAACTGCTCGGGCGGCGCGCCCGGCAGGAGCCGCTCGCGCGCCTGTCGGCCAGGGAGCGCGAGGTGCTGGAGCTGATGGCCCAGGGCCGGTCCAACAGCGCGATCGCGCAGCGGCTATTCGTCACCGAGAAGGCGGTCAGCAAGCACAGCACGAGCATCTTCCTCAAGCTCGACCTAGCGCCTTCCGATGACGACAACCGGCGTGTGCTGGCCGTGCTGGCGTACCTGAACGGCTGACATGTGCTGCTCAAAGACATGAGCGGTGATACTGCCCGGCACTGGCGTATCCCCGCGGGCCCGGTGCCAGCCCTCAATCATCGCGTGCACTCAGTCGCCTCACCTCACGTCGTGACTTCCTCCGGCGTTTACCTGGCATGACCACACAGCGTTCTGACCAGATGATCAGTGAAGCTCCAGCCGAACGCCGGCTCGTCTTCGAGCCGATCCCGCCGGGCCGACTGCAGGAAATCAGGGCAGCCGGTGTGGACGAAGCCGGCAACCGGCTTACCGTGCAAACTGACGGTGAGGGCGGCCTCCCGCTGCGGTGCTGCCTGCGCGAATCCGTTCCCGGCGAGCGGGTGCTGCTGATCGCCTACACGCCGCCCGGCACCCGCGGTGCCTACGTCGAGCGCGGCCCGGTGTTCGTCCATGCCGAGTCTTGCAGCGGCTACCTCACCCCCGACCGGTATCCGCCCGCCCTGAGCCACCGCCAGCAGGTCGTGCGCGCCTACGACCGAGACGGCCGGATCGCCGACGGCGTCTTGGTCGCGGACGGCGAGCGTGCGATGGCCGTGATCCGCGAATCGCTGACCCGGCCGGATGTCGAGCTCGTGCACCTGCGGAACGTGGGCTACGGCTGCTACAACTTCGCCGTCCGGCGCGGCTGATCTACCGTCGCCAGTCGCTGGCCGGAGTCGGCTCAGCCCTCCGCCGAGCGCTCGTGGTCGGTCTTCTCGCGGGGGAGCGGATGCATGCGAGCGGCATCGGCGCCCGGGGTGTCGATGGCCGAGGGATTGGCCCCGAGCGGCTGGGTCGAGGCGTCCTCGGGTAGGGCGTTCCCGGATCGGGTGGCGCTGGAAGGTGACGCGTTGCCGGATGGCGCAGTGCTGGGTGGCGCGGTGCTGGGTGGCGCGGTGCTGGATGCCGCAGTGCTGGATCGTGAAGGGCCGGGCCGGGCCGGCGGCGCTCGGGGTGCTCTTGCGTTCGGGCGCGGCCCGGTCGCGTCCGGCGCGGCCCAGGCCCCGCTCATGCGGGCGAGCCAGAAACCGCCGGGGCGATACCCGGCCTGCCCGGTCATCAGCCAGCGGCCGATCGTAATGGCGACAGCAATGACCGTCGCCAGGAACATCCAGAAGAAGCCGTCGGCGATCCATTGCACGGCGTTGACGAACAGGATGGCCCGTGAGGTATCGACGCCCCGGTCGTGGATGAGGCCGGCGATGACAGCAGCCACGAAATAGGCAAGCGCAGGCACGGGGATGACCAGGTAGGCCGCGGTCCGTCGGACGGCCGACGCTCCGGCCGTGGTCGCGCTGACCACGAACAGCCCGAGAAGCCAGCCAGGCTCGGCCCCCGCCAGCACCGTTAGCAGGCCGCCCGCTAGCGCCCCGAAGATCACGGTGATCGGGCCCAGCCGCGCCGGGCGGGAGCCCCACGCGCGTTCCGCCCGGGCCTCGCCTGGTGGTTCGCCCGGCCGGCGCTGG
>JASHUE010000016.1:0-2535 GCA_030040195.1 Streptosporangiaceae bacterium
CCAGCCACGAGCAGCGCCGCCACCTTCTGGGTCGGATGCGCCGCAGCGACCCGGCCGCGGCTCGCGAGCTCGTGCGGTCGACCTGGTCCGCGGACTCCTACCAGGACCGGGCGGCGTTCGTGGCCGCGTTGGCGACCGGTCTGAGCCTGGGCGATGAGGCCCTGCTCAACCAGGCCCTGGCCGACCGGCGCAGTGAGGTGCGCCGAGCCGCGGCCGACCAGCTGGCGCGGCTGCCGGGCTCGGCCTTCGCCAGGCGGGCCAGAGACCGAGCCGCCGTATCGGTCGCTCTGATCGGGCGCGCGCTCCAGGTCGTGCCGCCGGCCCGGGCCTCCGCGGAGATGATCGCGGATGGCATCGACCCCAGCCCGCCACGGGCCACGGGCCGCCAGTCCTGGCTGCTCCGCCAGGTTGTCGCGGCCGCTCCGGTCAGCTGGTGGGCTGATTACACCAGGCTGCGCCCGGGCGACCTGCTCGCCCTGTCCAAGCGGAGCGAGTGGGCCGAAGCGCTCGAGGCTGGCTGGACCGACGCGGCCGTGCGAGACGGCGACGCCGCGTGGATCAGCGCGCTGCTCGATCGCCCGCTCGGCGCGGCGAGCATCACGGTGTTCCAGGCGCTCAGCGACGCCGAGAGGGACAGCTGGCTGGCCTCGCATCCTGGTAGCCCGCTGTTCGGCGCGCTCGAGCTCGTGCCGGGACCCTGGTCGGCGTCGCTGTCCGCCGCCGCCCGCACGCACCTGGCCGAGGTGGCCCGGGCCGATCCTGGCCGGTCCCCGGAGGCACGCAAGCTGCTGCGCCTGGCCGCCCTGCGGCTCGAGCCCCCGCAGCCCCTCACGCTGGATCCGGCACAGGTGCACCCGCGGCTGGTGCAAAGCTGGGCCGGAATGCTCGAGGTCCTGTCTATCCGCGCGGCGATGCGCCGCGAACTCGCCGAGGAGCCGACACCGTGAGTGCCACTGCCCAGCCCGCGGAAGCCGCCGATTCGCCGCCCGTCGCGCCGGTCTTGCGACCGCACGCAGAACAGGAGTACGCGGCCGAGCTTGACGCCATCCGCGCCGACGACGACCGGACCCGGCCGCCGTCATGGAACTTGTCCCCGTGGGCGGTCGTCACCTACGTCCTGGGCGGGACGCTGCGGGACGGCACGATCATCACGCCCAAGTACATCGGGGCCAGGCGGCTGGTCGAGGTCGCGGTCGCGACGCTGGCCACCGACCGGGCGCTGCTGCTGCTCGGCCCGCCAGGCACGGCCAAGACCTGGCTGTCCGAGCACCTGGCCGCCGCGATCAGCGGTGACTCGACGCTGCTGGTTCAGGGCACTGCCGGCACCGCCGAGGATGCGGTCAGGTACGGCTGGAACTACGCGCGGCTGATCGCGGAAGGGCCGTCGCCGGATGCGCTGGTGCCGTCGCCGGTCATGACAGCCATGCGCGATGGCAAGCTCGTCCGCATCGAGGAGCTCACGCGGATGCCAGCCGAAGTACAGGACGCCCTCATCACCGTCCTGTCGGAGAAGACGCTCCCGGTGCCGGAACTCGGCACGGAAGTTCAGGCGGTCGCCGGCTTCACCCTGGTCGCGACCGCCAACGACCGGGACCGCGGTGTCAACGAGATGTCCAGCGCGCTGAGGCGCCGGTTCAACACTGTCGTGTTGCCCCTGCCGGAGACGGCCGAGGCCGAGGTCGACATCATCAGCCGGCGAGTTGCCGAGCTAGGCCGGGCGCTGCAGTTGCCCGCCGAGCCGCCGGCCCTGGCCGAGGTGCGACGGGTCGTGCAGGTGTTCAGGGAGCTGCGCTCCGGCCTGACCAGCGACGGCCGGACAACGCTCAAGGTGCCCACCGGAACGCTGTCGACCGCGGAGGCCATCAGTGTGCTGACCAATGGCATGGCCCTGGCCGCGCACTTCGGCGACGGGCAGCTCCGGGCATCCGACGTCGCGGCGGGGATGGTCGGCGCCATCATCAAGGACCCCGAGCACGACGCCGTCGCCTGGAATGAGTACCTGGAGGCTGTCGTCAGGGAGCGAGAGGACTGGCACGATCTCTACCGGGCATGCCGCGACTTGACGGTAGCCGCCGGGTGACCACGACCGTCCTCGGTGTCCGGCACCACGGCCCGGGCTCGGCCAGAGCCGTGCGGGCCGCGCTGACGGTACTGCATCCCGACGTGGTCCTCATCGAGGGGCCGCCTGAGGCCGACGACCTCATCGGTCATGTCACCGCGCTGACCCCGCCCGTCGCCGTGCTTGCCCACGCCGTCGACAAGCCGGGCCGGGCTGCATTCTGGCCGTACGCCGACTTCTCGCCCGAATGGCAGGCCCTCACGTACGCGGCCTCCGCCGACCGGCCGGCGCACTTCATCGACCTGCCCGCAGCCGTCACGCTGGCTGGCGGCGACGAGCCGGCGCCGGGCGAGGAGCAGCTCGCGGCCGACCCGCTGGGCTGGCTCTCGCAAGCGGCCGGCCACGACGATCCCGAGCGGTGGTGGGAGGACGTCGTGGAGCATCGGCTGGGCGGCGACCCCCTCGAGTTGTTCGCG
>JASHUE010000214.1:0-4473 GCA_030040195.1 Streptosporangiaceae bacterium
GCCAGGATCATCATCGTGTTCTCGCCGCTTGGACCCTGCTGCACCGGCGGAACCTATAGCGCTGAGCGAATCGCCTGCGGGCGCACGGGCTGTCTTGCCCCCCGGCGCACAGGGGGCGCCGTGGAGCGGCTAGAGCCAATGGATGCCCGGTTCGTGGAGCGTGCGGGCGCGAGCAGCCTGATCTCCGTTACTATGCAGCTCACATCTGCCTGAGCCAGAAATTATCGCGGTGTCGACGACGACCCGCGCCCTGTGAGGGTTGACCGTCGGAGAACCTGGCCGCAAGAATCGGCCGACGCGCAGGACATTCCGGGAGGCGTCGCGTGAGCACGGTCGTGCTGGACGGCTGCGCTATCGCCACCATGGACGAGGCAGGCACCGAGCATGCCAGCGGGCACATCGTCGTGGCCGGAAACCGGATCACCGCGGTAGGGCCGGGCGCGGCACCCCAGATGGGCACGACCGCCAGCAGCGAGATCCGGCACATCGATGCCGACGGCTGTCTGGCCACTCCCGGCCTGATTAACACCCACCACCATCTGTACCAGTGGGCTACCAGAGGGATGGCAGCCGACGCCACGTTGTTCGAGTGGCTGACAAAGCTCTATCCGGTCTGGGCTGCCATGGACGCAGAGCTGGTTGCCGCGGTCGCAACCGCCGGCCTTGGCTGGCTAGCCAAGACCGGCTGTACGACGACGGCAGATCACCACTACGTCTTCCCGCGCTCGGGTGGTGATCTGCTCGGTGCCACGGTAGCCGCCGCCAGGAACGTCGGCCTCCGCTTCCATCCCACCCGTGGCTCGATGGACCTCGGCGCCAGCTCCGGCGGGCTGCCGCCCGACGATGTCGTCGAATCTCTGGACGAGATCCTGGTCGCTACCGAGGCCGCAATCGCGACGTTCCATGATTCCTCGCCGGAGTCGATGCTCAGGATCGGCGTCGCGCCGTGCTCGCCGTTCTCGGTGTCCGGCGATCTGCTGACCGAGGCGGCGCAGCTTGCTCGCGGCCACGGGGTCCGGCTGCATACGCATCTCGCGGAGACGTCCGATGAGACTAGGTACTGCCTGGAGCGATTCGGCCGTACGCCCGTGGAGTACCTCGACTCGCTGGGCTGGCTGGGCGCGGACGTCTGGCTCGCGCATGTCGTGCACCTCGACGACGCGGCGATCACCCGGCTCGCCGCCACCGGAACCGGCGCGGCGCACTGCCCGTCCTCGAACGCCCGGCTGGGCGCAGGGATCTGCCGGACACCGGCGCTGCTGCAGGCGGGAGTGCCGGTTGGCCTAGGCGTGGACGGGTCCGCGTCCAACGAGGCCAGTTCGCTGCTGGATGACGTCCGGCAGGCCGTACTCATGGCCAGGGCGGTCGGCGGACCACAAGCTCTGACGGTCCGGCAGGCGCTGCGAATGGCCACCCGAGGCGGCGCGCAGGTTCTCGGCCGGCCGGATGACATCGGCGCACTGGAGCCGGGCAAGCTTGCCGACATCGCGCTGTGGCGACTGGACACGCTGCCGCACGCGGGCATTGCCGACCCGGTCGCCGCTCTCGTGCTCGGCGCCCGCCCGCCGCTGGAACTGCTGCTGGTGAACGGCCAGCCGGTCGTCGAGCACGACCGGCTCGTGACGGTAGGCGAAGAAGAGATCGCGGTTGCCGCCCGGCGTGCTAGCGCCCGAGCGTGGCCGGCTGCCAGGCCGGTCAGCGCACGGTGAAGCGGGTGCCAGTCAGGCCCCCGAGCGCCTGCTCGATGTGCTCCGGGTCGGTGATCAGTGCCTCGCCAGCGCCTTGTTCCAAGTACTCGATAACTGCCTGAATTTTCGGTGCCATGCTGCCCTTGGCGAAATGACCGCCTTCTGAGAGGTAACGCCGCGCCTGCGCCAGGCTGAGCTTGTCCACCCATTGCTGGGCGGGAGTGCCGAAGCCAAGCGCGACCTTCTCCACTGCCGTGGCGATGAGGAACAGGTCAGCGCCAACCAATTGTGCGAGCAGGGAACTGGCCAGGTCCTTGTCGATCACCGCCGCGACGCCCTCCAGGTCCCCGGCAGCGTCCCGCACTACCGGGATGCCGCCGCCGCCGACCGCGACGACGATGACGCCCGCATTGAGCAGGGTCTTGATGGCGTCGAGCTCAACGATGCGCAGCGGCCGGGGCGAAGCGACGACGCGTCGCCAGCCGCGGTTGGCGTCCTCGATCACGGCCCACCCGTCCTCCGCCTGCCTCCGCTTCGCGTCGGCCTCGGCCATGAACGAGCCGATGGGCTTGCTCGGGTTAGCAAACGCCGGGTCCTCGCGGGCGACCTCGCACTGGGTGACGAGCGCCGCCACCGGGCGCTCCACCCCGCGGCGGCGCATCTCGTTCTCCAGATTCTGGGCCAGCGCGTACCCGATGGCGCCCTGCGTGTCGGCCCCGCAGACGTCAAGCGGCACCTCGTGCAGTTCGCCGGAGGCCAACTCGGAACGGCGCAGGACGAACCCGACCTGTGGCCCGTTCCCGTGGCTTACGATCACGTTCCAGCCCTGCGCCACCATGGACACGATGTGCACCGTGGTCTCCTGCGCGGCCAGGTACTGATCCCTGATCGTCTGATGCCGCGGGTTCTTAATCAGCGAGTTGCCGCCGATGGCAACGACGGCCGTTCTTGCGGGCATCGCAACCGTCAGCTCATGGTCAGGGCCATGACGGCCTTCTGGGCATGCAGCCGGTTCTCCGCCTCGTCGTACACGGCAGACTGCGGGCCATCAATCACCTCATCGGACACCTCGACGTTGCGGTCGGCGGGCAGCGGATGCATAAAGATCGCGTCCTCGCTCGCCGTGCTCATCCGGTGCTCGTCGGTGATCCATGATGAGTACCGGTCGATCAAGCGCTTGCCCTCGGCCTCGTCGGTTGCCGTGCTCACTGCGCCCCAGCTCTTGGCGTAGATAACGTCGGCGCTCGCGAAACCCTTGTCGAAGTCTTCCGAGATCTCGAATGACGCATGCGCGCGCCGGGCGAACTCCTCGGCCTGCGCGACGATGTCCGGCATCAGCGTGAACTCAGGCGGGTGCACAAGGCGGACGTTCATCCCAAATCGCGGGAGCAGCATGGCCAGGCTCTGCGGCGCGCTGATCGGCTTCTGGTAACTCGTCGCGTACGCCCAGCTGATCGTGGCCGTGCGACCGCGCGGGTCGCCGAAGCGCTCGATGACCGTCATCAGGTCAGCCAGCGCCTGGTGCGGATGGTACATGTCGCACTGCATGTTGAGAACAGGCACGCGGCTGGCCTCGGCGACGTCGCGAAGGTAGGAGTTGCCAACTCCCCAGTCGACGTGCCGGATCGCGATGCCGTCGTTGTACCGCCCGAGTATCTCGCCGATCTCCTTTGCCGTGTCTCCGTGCGCGATCTGGGAGGTCCGGCTCTCCAGGAACATGGCGTGCCCGCCGAGTTGGGTCATGCCGGCCTCAAACGACGCCCTCGTGCGGGTGCTCGCGTAGAAGAACAGCATCGCGAGAGTCTTGTCCTGCAGAATCCGGTGCGGTCGGCCGAGAGCGCGGTCCCGCTTGAGCGACATCGCCACGTCGAGCAGGGTGTCTATCTCGTCCTTCGACCACTCCGACAGATCGATGAGATCGCGGCCGCGTAGTCCTGTCTGCATGACTTCTCCTTCTACTCTGCCGCGCCGAGAACCATCGCCAGCAGCGCCATCCGCAGCACCATGCCCGAGTACGCCTGGAACCAGTACTGCGCGTGCTTCGTGCTGTCGACATCGCTCGACAGCTCATCCATCCGAGGCAGCGAATGCAGCACGATCGAGCTCGGCTTGGCCCGGCTGCTGAGCAGCTTCCTGGTCACCTTGTAGGCCTCCGGCGTGACCCCGTGCTCGGCGGTTGGCTCGACCCTGGATTGCGTGTAGTCGGCCTGGACGACGGGCTCGACATAGATGACGTCAGCGTCGGCGATGCACTTCTCGACGCTCTCCACCTCGCGGTAGAGCACGTTCCGCTCGTCCAGCTCGGCCTTGAAATCCTCGCGCAGCATCATCTGCGGCGGCGACACGACCAAGGCCTCCATGTCGAACTGCGACATCGAGTAGAGGATTGAATGCATGGTGCGCATCCGCATATCCCCGACGAGCAGTACCTTCAGGCCGTCCAGCGTGCCGCGCAGCTTCCAGATCGTGTAAAGGTCGCCGAGTACCTGGGTGGGGTGCTCTCCCCAGCCATCGCCGCAGTTGATGACCGGCACCGACGCCCACCGGGCCGCCTCGTGCGGCGCCCCCTGCTGATAGTGGCGCATCGCGATCACGTCGCCGTAGTACTCGAGCATGTGCACGGTGTCCTTGATGGTCTCCTGGTAAAAGTCCCCTGCCCGGGTCATCTTGGCATCCGAGAAACCGAGCACGTGTCCGCCAAGCCGGTGCATGGCAGCCTCAGTGGACATGCGGGTCCTGGTGCTTGGCTGGTAGAAGGCGGTCAGCAGCGTCTTGTGCGCGAGCA
>JASHUE010000215.1:0-8510 GCA_030040195.1 Streptosporangiaceae bacterium
GAGGAAGCGGGCCGGATGTTCCGGCTGCTGGGCCTGCACCCTGGACCCGACATCTCCATTCCCGCCGCCGCCAGCCTCGCCGGAATAGCTGAGGCCGACGCCCGCCGACTGCTGCGCGAGCTGGCCCGCGCGCACCTGATCATGGAACACGTCCCCGGCCGGTACGCCTTTCACGACCTGCTCCGTGCCTGCGCCGCGGACCAATCGCGGCGCTCTGATACCGACACCGACCGGCGCGAGGCCACTGCCAGGATGCTCGACCACTACCTGCACACCGCCGCCGGTGCCAGCCTCGTGCTGAACCCGTCAAAGGAGCAAGTGGCCCTGGCCCCGCCCAGGCCCGGCACCGCTGTCGGGCGGGCGGCCGATTACTCGCAGGCCCTGGGCTGGTTCGAGGCCGAGCATCAGGTCCTGCCGGCCGCCGTCGGCCTGGCCGCCGGATCCGGGTTTGACTCCCACGCCTGGCAGCTCCCCTGGGCCATCGCGGACTTCCTCCAGATTCGCGGGCACTGGCAGGAATGGGCCGCTACCCAGCGCACGGCGCTGGCCGCGGCGACACGCCTCGAAGACCCCGCCGGGCAGGCGCTAGCCGGCCGCCTCCTGGGAAACGCCTGTACCAGCCTCGGCGACCATGATCAGGCCCATGGCCACTACGCCAGCAGCCTCACGCTGTACCAGCGGCTCGGCAACCGCCTCGGCCAGGCCAAGGTCCACCACAATCTCGGCTACCTAGCCGAACGTCAGGGCCGCTACGCCAACGCTCTGCTGCACGATGAGCAGGCGCTGCGCCTGTTCCAGGCCATCGGCGACAAGGCAAACGAGGCCATCACGCTCAACAGCATCGGCTGGGACCACAGCCTGCTCGGCGACTACCAGCAGGCCCGCGCATTCTGCAGACATGCAATCACCCTGTCGGCGGAAACCGGCGACCGCTGGCTTGAAGGAGCAGCCTGGGACAGCCTGGGCTACGCCGAACACCTCCTGGGCAACCTGGCCGAAGCGGCCGCCTGCTACCAGCGCACGCTCAGCATCGCCCGGGAAGCCAGCGCCCGCCTGCTGGAAGCGACCGCCCTCACCCACCTTGGCGACACCCGCAACGCCGCCACCGAGCTGGCGCAAGCCCTGGAGGCCTGGCAGCAGGCGCTCGCCATCCTCGACGATCTCCAGCACCCCGACGCCGACCAGGTACGCGCCAAACTCGCCAGCACAAATGACCACGCCTCGAAGCCCTAAGCGGAGCGATGCGCCAACCCGAGGGGACGGCGTACCGCTGGAGTTCGTTTAGCGGCCCTAGCCCTGGCACCCGCTTGCCAGCAGGCACGAAGCGCCCAGGTGGGTGCGCGGACCGCGCTGGCGTCAATCGGCGAGTTCGGCTGGCCAGCACTGCGCCGGGGCATGGCAGGCGCACGGGCGAGGCGCGAGCTGGTGCAGGCCGGTCATGACGGTCTTGAGGATCGCCTCGAAGATGTCGTCATCCTTGACCTCGGGCAGTTCGGTCCGTACCTGCCAGATACTGGGATGCTCCATCCGATCGACCGCCAGGTAAGCCTGCCTCCAGGCGGCGCGGTCGTTCTGCTGCAGGCGCTTGTCCAGGGCCAGGAACAAGGCCTCGCTGCCGGCCCAGGCCAGCGAAAAGTCGCCGACGGCCCGGTACATCAGCGCCGCTTCCGCGGCCTCGAAACCGGCCTCCAGCATCGCGCCGATGATGATGTCCACGGCCCGGATCTCGGCCGGCCCCTGGGTGGTCCGGTAGGCAGACATCGAGGCCGCTGCCGGATGGGCCAGGTAGGTGGTGCGCAACCGCCTGGCCATCTCGGTCAGCGTGTCCATCCAGCAGGCGCTCGGCTCAAGCTCGGCCATCGCCTCGCCGATGAGCTGATCGGCGATGGCGAGCACCAGGTCGTCCTTGCTGGCGAAGTGCCGGTACACCGCGGTCTGGTCGGCCCCGAGCGCACGGCCGAGCTTAGGCAGGCTGAACCCATCCAGGCCGTTCTCGTCCAGCAGCCGCAGGCTCTCGCTGACGATGATCTCCCTCGTTAGGCTCCCGCGCCGGAGGCGTGGCCGTGGCACGTCCGCATGCGCGCGCGAGGCTGGCACAGCTGCCACCCGAATCCCCTCCCGCGGTCGTCAGTAAGCCCCCTGGCTGACAGTAAAGCCTACTTGCGAGTAGAGAGAGTCAAAGGCATTGACAATGGCTTTGTCAAGTGCTTGAGTACCGGGCAACTCGGAGCGGAAGGGAGCCCCGATGCAGCGCGGACAGGCCGAGCTTCTCTTCTGCAACGGCACGGTCTTCGACGGCCGTCGCTTCTTGGACGGGAGCGCCGTGCGCGTCCGCGACGGACGGATCACGGCGGTTGAGCGGGGGGTCTCGGGGGGTCGTCCCCCCAGGCCACCAAAGCGGCCGGCCGCCGGGGACTCCGGGCTGGCGACCGTGGTGGACCTCAACGGCGGCACGCTGCTGCCCGGCTTCATCGACGCGCACGTGCACCCGGTGTTCGGGGGAGAGCGGATGCGCAGGTGCGACCTCAGCGAGGCCAGGTCCCTGCCGGAGTACCTCGACATCATCGCCGTCTACGCGCAACGGCACGCAGGCGACGGCTGGGTCAGCGGAGGCGGCTGGTCCATGGAGGCTTTCCCCGGCGGGGTGCCGACGGCCGCGTCGCTGGACAGCCTCGTTCCCGATCGCCCGGTGTTCCTTCCGAACCGCGACGGCCATGGTGCTTGGGTCAACACCAAGGCGATGCAGCTGGCCGGGATCGACGCCAGGACCCCAGACCCAGCCGACGGGCGGATTGAACGGGACCAGCATGGCAACCCGGTCGGCATGCTGCAGGAGGGTGCGGCCCAGCTGGTCTCCCGGCTGGTCCCGGCCGTCACCGAGGACGACCGGGACCACGCCCTACTGGCCGGCCAGGAGTATCTGCTGTCGATGGGCATCACCGGCTGGCAGGACGCGATCGTCGGGCCCGTGCACGGCTCAGGCGATCAGCTGCCCGCCTACCTGCGCGCTGCGCGCAGCGGCAGCCTGCAGGCGAATGTCGTCGGCGCGCTGTGGTGGGCTCGCGACCGTGGCCTCGACCAGCTGCCGCAACTGATGGAGCAGCGCGATCTGGTCGCTGGTGACGACGGGCACCGGCCGGCCGATGGCCGCGTCCGGTTCCGTCCGACCAGCGTGAAGATGATGCTCGACGGCGTAGCGGAGAACCACACGGCCGCGATGCTCGAGCCCTACCTCGACGGTCACGGCTGCCAGACCGAGACAACCGGCCTGGACTTCATCGACCCGCACGAGCTGCCCAGGTTCGTCACCGAACTCGACCGCGCCGGCTTTCAGGTGCACTTCCACGCGCTCGGCGACCGCGCCGTCCGCAACGCGCTCGACGCGATCGAGGCCGCCCGGCGGGAGAACGGCGCCAGCGGGCTGCGGCATCACCTGGCGCACCTGCAGGTCGTGCACCCGGATGACATCCCGCGGTTCGCGCAGCTCGGCGCGACCGCCAACATCCAGCCACTGTGGGCCGCGCACGAGCCGCAGATGGACGAGCTGACGATCCCGTTCCTCGGCGACCGCCGGTCCGCCTGGCAGTACCCGTTCGCCTCACTGCAGCAGGCCGGCGCCGCGCTGTGCGCGGGCAGCGACTGGCCGGTGAGCAGCCCGAACCCGCTGCTGGGCGCCCACGTTGCCGTCAACCGCTTCGCCCCGGACGGGGACGAGGCGGCCCGCGATGATCCGTTCCTGCCCGAGCAGCGGCTCGGGCTGGCCGCGATCCTTGCCGCTTACACCTCCGGCAGTGCCCGGATCAACGGCCTGGAGTCGGTCACCGGCGCGATTCGCGTCGGCCTGGACGCCGACTTCGCCATCGTCGACGCCGACCTCGCCCACATCCACCGCCACGAAATCGGCAGCGCCGCCGTCACGCAGACCTGGGTCCGCGGCGAACTCGTCTACGCCCGCGGCCAGGCCGCCTGAAGCCAACGACGACCGGCCTCAGCCCACCAGACAAACCACACCGGCCAGGGCCGGACAGAGCATCACGTTCTAGGAGGACATGATGAGCACCAGACGGCGCACATCGGCGGCAGCGGCCAGCCTGGCTGCGTGCGCGCTCCTCGCGGCGGCCTGCGGCCGTTCGGTCAATGCCAGCACCGCATCCGACCAGGTCTCGCCGACCAAGGGCTTGGTCACGACCACGCCGGCCGGGACCAAGACTGTCAGCTCGGTCACCTGGGCGGTATACCGCCCGGTCAACTCCCTTGACCCGATCTTCGCCTTCGACTACCCGGAGAACACCGCGATCTCGCTGATGTGCGAGTCGCTGCTGTTGCAGCAGCCGGATGGCGCGATCGTGCCGGGCCTGGCCACCATCGCGACCCCAACGCCAACCACGATGGTGTTTACGTTGCGGCCGGGCGTGAAGTTCTGGGACGGGGACCCGGTCACGCCGGCCGACGTGGTCTACAGCCTGGACCGGCAGATGGAGCCGTCCTACGGTGGCTTCTACGGCCAGGTCTTCAACCGGGTGAAGTCGATCGCCGCGACCGGCAGCAACCAGGTCACGATCACGCTCAGCGAGCCCGACTACTGGCTGGAGGGCGAGCTGTCCTCGATGCCCGGCATCATCATCCAGAAGAGCTACGCGCTCAAGGAGGGCAAGAACTACGGCACGCCAGCCGGCGGGATCATGTGCACCGGCCCGTATGAGTTCAAGTCCTGGACGGCAGGCGCCGGCGTCACCGCCGTGGTGAACCCGCACTACTGGAACCCGGCCGTGAAGCCGCTGGTCCAGCAGATCGTCATCAAGGGCGTGCCGTCCGCGGCCTCGTTCACCTCGGGCATGCTGACCGGCGCGATCCAGGGCTCCTACTACTTCGGCCTGTCGAACCTCAGCTCACTCGAGCACAGCAGCGCGGTGACGGTCTACCAGGGACCGGGCGAGTCGACCGACGCGTTCATCATCTCCACCACCACCGGCCCTCTGGCCAACGTCAAGGTACGGCAGGCCCTTTCCCTTGCGCTGGACCGGCAGGCGATCATCAGCCAGGTCTACGACGGCGCGGCGCTGATGCCGCGCTGGCTGGCCAACCCCGGCACGTTCGGTTACGGCCAGTCGGTGTTCGCCGCCGCCTACAACAAGTCGCCGGTGCTGAACCAGAACCTCGCGGAGGCCCGCAAGCTGGCCAAGCAGGCAGGGGTCGACGGCCAGACAATCACGATCGGTACCTCCAGCGAGCTGGCCAGCATCTCCGCCGAAACCGGCGCCTACCAGCAGGCGGCCGAGGCCATCGGGCTGAAGGTCGTGCTCAAGTCGGTGTCGGCGGCCGACTACATCAACTTCTTCACCAGCGCTCAGGCCCGGCAGGGCATCGACGGGTTCATCACCGTGAACTACGGCGACTACGCCGACCCGGCCGCCCTGCTGGCGACGCTGGCGGTGCCTAACGGCGACCAGAACTACGACAACTTCAGCAACCCGCAGATGACCGCGCTGCTGAACCAGGCCGAGGGCACGGCCAACCCGGATCAGCGCGCGGCGCTGGTGGCCAAGGCCGAGGAACTCGCGGCCAAGCTGCTGCCGTGGATCCCGGACGTGCAGCCGACCAACGTGCTGATGCTCAGCAAGGGCCTGACCGGCGCGGTCGCTTCGTTCTCCTACATGTTCGCGCCGTGGGCCGACAACCTCGGCGGGACGAGCTGACCGATGCGGTGGCGGTTTCTGGTCCGCAGGCTGACCATGCTGCTGGTCAGCCTGCTGGTCGCCAGCTTCGTGATCTTCGGGGCGCTGTACCTGGCCCCGGGGAACCCGATCAGCGCGCTGTCGGGCGGCCGGGCCCTGCCGCCCGCCAGCCTGCACGTGCTGGAACAGCGCTACCACCTGAACCAGCCGTTCCTGGCCCAGTACTGGTACTGGCTCGACAACGCGCTGCACGGCAACTTCGGCATCTCGATCACGCTGCAGGAAAACGTGTCGTCGGTGATCGCGGCGCGGATGTGGACAACTGGCGGACTCGTGCTGTACGCGTCGCTGATCATCGTCGTGGTCGGCATCGGCTGCGGGGTCCTGGCCGCCCTCCGGCCCGGCATCGCCGATACCAGCGTCCTGGTGTCGACCGCGGTCACGGCGGCGCTGCCGTCGTTCGTGGCGGCGATCGTGCTGATCCTGCTGTTCTCGGTGAAGCTCGGCTGGTTCCCGGCGCTCGGCAACGGGACGAGCTTCTGGTCGAACGTGCAGCACTTCACCCTGCCCGCCGTCGCCCTGGCCACCTCCTCGCTGGCGATCGTCGCCAGGGTCACCCGCGCCGCGGTGCGCGAGGAGGCCGATCGTGAGCACGTGCAGACCGCGATCAGCCGCGGCATCCCGGCCCGCCAGCTGATCCGCCGCCACATCCTGCGCAACGCCGCGATCCCGATCGCGACGGTCTCCGGCATCACGATCGCCTCGCTGATCGCCGTGGCGGCGGTGGTCGAGACGGCGTTCAGCCTGAATGGGCTCGGCGCCTACCTGGTGCAGGCGGCCGAGTCCAAGGACCTCGCCGTGGTGCAGGGCATCTCGCTGGTCCTCGTGACTGCGTTCGTGGTCATCAATGCGGTCGTGGACATGCTGTACGCCGTCCTCGATCCGCGGGTCGCGCTCGGGAGCCGGGCGCAATGAGGCCGGGAGGAACGACGTGAGCGCGGCCGTGGTCATCACCGCATCCGCGACGCGGCCGGCCAGCCGCCGCGGCGCCTTCGGCCTGCTGCGGTCGACCGGCGTGGCCGGCATCGCGTCGGCGGTCGTCATCGGCGTGGCGACCGTGCTGGCCGTCTTCGGGCCGCTGCTGGCGCCCTACAACCCCGAGTTGCCCAACCTCGGACTGGCCTGGGTGGGTCCGGCCGGCGGGCACCTGCTCGGCTTCGACTTCGAGGGCCGGGACGTGCTGTCCCGGCTGCTGGCGGGCGCCCAGTCGTCGATGATCGGCCCGCTCGCCGTCGTCGCCGGGTCGATGACGCTCGGTGCCGTGCTCGCCGTGATCGCGGCCTGGCGGCAGGGACCGCTGGACACCGGCATCTCGGCCGGGCTCGACGTCCTGTTCGCGTTCCCCGGCATCCTGCTTGCGGTCCTCGCGGCGGCCGTGTTCGGGGCGGGCCTGACCGCGGCGGCGGTCGCGCTGTCGATCGCGTACATGCCCTACGTCGCCCGCGTCCTGCGCGGGGCGGCGATGAAGGAACGGGGCCAGCCCTACGTCGCCGCGCTGGAAGTGCAGGGCGCCTCCGGGACGTCGATCTGCCTGCGGCACATCGTTCCGAACATGCTGCCGCTGATCGTGGCGCAGGCGACGATCATGTTCGGCTGGGCGATGGTGGACCTGGCCGCGATCTCGTTCCTCGGACTGGGGGTGCAGCCGCCGGCGCCGAACTGGGGCGTGATGATCTCCGAGAACCAGCCGGGCATCCTCCAGGGCTATCCGCTGCCGGCGCTGGCGGCCGGCGTCTGCATCGTGGGCGTCGTCATCGCGTTCAACGTGCTCGGCGAGCGGCTGTTCGAGCAGGCTCAGGCGGCGCGGCAATGATGGGCCGCCCCGCGAGTAGCCGGCGCACTAAGCCCGGACCGGCCCCCGGCCACGCCGACGCCACCGCGGCCGGGGGCCGCGGGCCGCTGCTGGCGGTTGACGGGCTGACCGTGACGCTGCCGGTGGAGGGGCAGCAGCGGGTGGTGCTGCGGGACGTTTCCCTCGAGATCCGGCCGGGCGAAGCGGTCGGCCTGGTCGGCGAGTCCGGCTCGGGCAAGTCGATGACGGCACGCGCGATCGACCGGCTGCTGCCCAGGGGCGCGCAGGTCCAGGGCCAGATCCGGTTCGAGGGCATGGACGTCTACGGGATGGCCGGCGGCCACCTGCGCAGCTACCGGAACCGGGTCGCAATGATCTTCCAGGATCCGCGCGCGCACGTGAACCCGGTCCGGCGGATCGGCGACTTCATGACCGAGGCGCTGCGGACCAACCTGGGCGTGCCGGCGGCCGAGGCGCAGCGACGCGCCGCCGACATGCTCGGGCAGGTGGGCATCGAGGACGGCCTGCGGCGGCTGCGCCAGTACCCGCACGAGCTGTCCGGCGGGATGCTGCAGCGGGTCATGATCGCCGCGGCGCTGCTGACCGAGCCCGCGCTGCTGCTCGCCGACGAGCCGACGACCGCCCTGGACGTGACGACCCAGGCCGAGGTCATGGCGATCCTGGACGACCTGCGTCGCGGCTACGGGCTGGGCATGCTGTTCATCACCCACGACCTGGAGCTGGCCGCGGCGATCTGCGACCGGACTGTCGTCATGTACGCGGGCCAGGTCGTTGAGGTGCGCGAGTCCGCGCTGCTGCACAGCGACCCGCTGCATCCCTACACGGCGGCGCTCGCCGCGGCCCGGCCCGACATCGAGCAGCGGGCGAGCAGGCTGCGGGCCATCCCCGGCCGGCCGCTGTCGGCGTTCGAGGCACCGGCCGGGCAGTGCGCGTTCGCCCCGCGGTGCTCGCACGCGCAGGAC
>JASHUE010000216.1:0-5464 GCA_030040195.1 Streptosporangiaceae bacterium
GTTGTCGCGGCCGGGCGGGTCTTGCCGCGGCCGGCGGCAGGCGCACGTTCCAGGCCGACCGGATGTAGCTGCACCAGGGAGTTCAGGCCGAGTACCGCAGTCACCGAGGTGGCGATGCTGCGCGGCACTGACACGGCGGAGGTGGTCGCCTGTCCGGTCTTCCCGTTAGCAAGCCGGTAGCGTTCCAGGCCGGTGCCGAAGGCCGCCTCGACCCGGCGGGCAGTTCCGCTGAAGGACACCAGCAGGCCGTCGCTGGAGACACCGCTCACTGCCAGGCCGTCCGTCCGCAGCTGGGCGCGGACGGCGTCGACGGTTGACGGCCGGGGGCCGAACCGGCTGGCGAAAGCGCCGGCCGGGAGGTAGTGGTGGAACGTCGGTGAGTTCTTGTCCGTCACGGCCGCGATGAACCGGACCAGCGCGGCGTTGTCCCGCGGCTTGAGGACCACCGTGCCAGAAATCCTGGCCAGGGCCGGAACGGCGCCGGCCGGCTGGTCGCCTGCCGGGACGCGCGCGGCGCTCTGGACGCGCTCCATGGCCGGAGGACCGGTGCGCTCTGCCGCGGCTGATGCCGACGGCGCTGACAGCGCCACCGCCGACATGGTGAGCAGTCCGAGTAGGGAAGCTATCCGCGGCACACTCCAGCAAACGGCCATGATGATCTTCCTCCGGTCGTCAGGTGATCGCGGCGAAGCGGGGCGCGCCCGGCGCAAGCGGCAGCACTCGGGCGGGCACAACTTGGCCATATCTAGCTGAAGTCTGGCCATGTAAGGATAGGTCGCATGGGTCCGAAGCACACTCGGGGACGCTGTCTTGGCATTGACGGGCCATTGGCGTTAGCCGAGCTGGCGTCTCGCTGGCCATTCGAGTCGGCCGCACGGACGGCGGCCAGCGGAGGGCAGGCGCGGTGATGTCGTTCGCGCCGCCGGTGGCCATCGGCCTGGTGCCGGGATGGCGCATGGGCCAGCTCCCGCCCGCATTCGAGGCTGCCCAGATCGCCGAGTTCCTGAGTCAGGTCAGAAAGCCGCTGCACATCATCGGCGGCGGGCCGGCCGGGGCACTGGGTCTCGCGTTCGGCGGCGAGGTGATGACGGCGGAAGCGGTGGACTTCCCGCTCATCGGCACGTTGCCGCCGATGTACCCGGAGTGGCTCGGGGACCGCGCGTTCTGCGAGGCGCACCGGGTGCGCTTTCCTTACGTGGCGGGGGAGATGGCCCACGGGATCGCGACCACGCAGCTTGTCATCGCGATGGCGCGCGCTGAAATGCTCGCCATGTTCGGTGCGGCCGGGCTGAGCCTGGGACGCGTGGAGCGTGCCGTTCACGAACTGGCCGCCGTCCTGGGCGACCGGTCGGCCTGGGGCGTGAACCTTATCTACTCGCCAGGCGAGCCGACCCTGGAGGAACAGGTCGCCGACCTGCTGCTACGCAGCCGGGTGCGGATCATCTCCGTGTCGGCGTACATGGATATCACGCTCCCGCTCGCCCGGTGCGCCGCCGCGGGGCTGCGACTGGACTCGGCGGGCGGCATCGTGCGGCCAGTCCAGATATTCGCGAAAGTGTCCCGGCCCGAGGTAGCGGAGAAGTTCATGTCACCGGCTCCGGCAGAACTGCTGTCGGCGCTCGTAGCCCGCGGCCAGCTGAGCCAGGAGGAGGCCAGGCTCGCGGCCATGGTGCCGGTGGCCGAGGACGTCACCGTCGAGGCCGACAGCGGCGGCCACACCGACAACCAGCCGCTCGGCGCGATGCTGCCCGCGATACTGGAGCTGCGTGACGAAGTCTCGGGCCGGTTCGGGTACCGGCGCCGGATCAGGGTCGGCGCCGCCGGCGGGCTTGGCTGCCCGCGCGCGGTGGCCAGTGCCTTCGCGCTCGGCGCGGCCTACGTGCTGACCGGGTCGGTCAACCAGCTTGCGGTCGAATCCGGCGTTTCCGAGGATGCGCGATCGCTGCTCGCGCGGGCCGACCTCGCTGACGTGACGATGGCCCCGGACGCGGACATGTTCGAGATGGACGTCCGGGTGCAGGTGCTGCGCCGGGGCACCATGTTCGCAGCGCGAGCGCAGCGCCTCTACGAGGTTTATCGCAGTCACGCTTCGATCGAGTCGATCGCGCCGGAACTGCGCGGCAAGCTAGAACGCGACGTGCTGCACGCCAGCCTCGATCAGATCTGGGAAGAGACCCGCAGCTACTGGCATCACCGGGACCCGAACGAGCTGGTCCGCGCCGAGCAGGACCCGAAGCACCGGATGGCCCTGATCTTCCGCTGGTACCTGGGCAAGTCCAGCCGGTGGGCGATCGAGGGCGACACGACCAGGCGGACCGACTACCAGCTCTGGGCCGGACCGGCGGTGGGCGCCTTCAACCGGTGGACCGCCGGGAGCTTCCTCGCCGCGCCCGAAGAGCGCACCGTCACCCAGATCGCACTCAACCTGCTGGAGGGCGCTGCCGTTGCCACCCGCGCGCACCAGGCGCGGACCTTCGGCGTACCGGTGCCCAGCGAGGCGTTCACATTTGTTCCGCGCCGGCTCTGCTGACTGGCCGGCAGTCACCCGCAATCCGCTCGGGGGAGGACACATGGAATCCGATGACAGCCAGCGGCAGCTGCCTGTCGCCATCGTCGGGATCGGCGCGTTCCTGCCGGGATCGACCGACCTAGAAGGCTGCTGGCGGAACCTGCTGACCGGCAGTGACCTCATGACCGACGTGCCGCCCGACCGGTGGCTCGTCGAGGACTACTACGATCCCGATCCGCGCGCGATCGACAAGACCTACGGCAAGCGGGGCGCATTCCTGTCCAGGGTTGGCTTCGACCCAGTCAGCTACGGCATCCCGCCGAACTCCCTGCCGTCCATCGATACCAGCCAGCTCCTGGCTCTCATGGTGGCTGAGCAAGTGATCGCGGACTGCGCCGCCGGGCTGCCCGAGAACCGCGAGCGGGTGAGCGTGCTGCTGGGCGCGTCATCACTGCAGCTACTGGTCGAAGCGTCGGCCCGCTTGCACAGGCCGGTCTGGCTGAAGGCGATCCGCGCGCACGGGATCGCCGGGCCGCAGGCCGAGGCGATCTGCGACAGTATCGCGGCAAGCTACGTGCCCTGGCAGGAGGAGACCTTTCCCGGCCTGCTCACCAACGTGGTATCCGGCCGAATCGCCAACAAGTTCGATCTGCACGGCACGAACCTCACGACCGATGCCGCGTGCGCCAGCTCGCTGGCCGCGCTCCACTCGGCCATAGCGGAACTATCGCTGCACGAGTCAGACCTGGTCATCACCGGCGGCGTCGACACGATGAACGATGTCCTGATGTACACGTGCTTTTCCGCGACGCCGGCGTTGTCCCCGACGGGCGACTGCCGGCCGTTCTCGGCCGCCGCCGATGGGACCATGCTGGGCGAGGGCGTGGTCATGTTCGCGCTCAAGCGGCTCACCGACGCGGAGCGCGACGGTGATCGCATCTACGGCGTCATCCGGGGCGTGGGCACGTCCTCCGACGGTCGCGGCACGGCGATTTACGCGCCGCTGCCGGCCGGCCAGATGCGCGCCTTGCGGCACGCGTATGAACGGGCGGGGTACGGCCCGGAGACTGTCGAGCTCGTCGAGGCGCACGGCACCGGGACCAGCGCGGGCGACGCCGCCGAGTTTGCCGCGCTGCGCAGCGTGTTCGACGACTCGGGCCGCGAGGACCGGCAGTGGTGCGCGATCGGGTCGATCAAGTCGCAGATCGGCCACACCAAGGCGGCTGCGGGTGCGGCCGGCCTGCTGAAGGCCGTGCTCGCGCTGCATCACAAGGTCCTGCCCCCCACGATCAAGGTTGACCAGCCCAATCCGGCGCTCGAGCTCGAGAGCAGCCCGTTCTACCTCAACACCGCGGCCCGCCCGTGGATCCGGCCCCAGGGAGGTGAGGACGTGCCGCCGCGGCGGGCGTCGGTGTCGAGCTTCGGGTTCGGCGGCACCAACTTCCACGTGACGCTGGAGGAGTACGTCCCGGCGGCGCGCTCGCCCGCGCGACCGGCATGGTGCCTGCCGTGCGCTCCGACCGAACTGATCCTGATCAGCGGTCCCGATTCGGCCGCACTGCTCGACCGGGCCAGGCAGCTTGACCCCGGTCGCAGCCTGACCGACCTCGCCCGCCAGACCCAGCAGGACTTCAACTGCGACGAGCCCGCGCGGCTGGCGGTCGTGGCCCGCGATGCGGACGACCTAACAGCAAAACTGCACGCGGCGGCGTCCGCGATCGAGAACGGGCGGCCGCTGCCAGCCCAGGGGCACGTTCACCTCGGCGTCGGCCCGGCGGCACCGGGACTGGTGGGGTTCCTGTTCCCTGGCCAGGGGTCCCAGTACGTCGGCATGGGGGCGGACCTGGCGATGCACCTGCCGTCAGCCCGGATGGCCTGGGACCGGGCCGCGGCGCTTGAGCTTGGCGATGTGCCGCTGCACCAGGTGGTTTTCCCGCGTCCGGTTTTCACCGAGGCGGAGCGGGCCGGGCAGGAGGCACGGCTGACGGCGACCGAGTGGGCCCAGCCCGCCCTGGCCGTGCATAGCCTTGCGCTGCTCGGCGTGCTTGGCGGGCTGGGCCTGGCACCGGTCTGCGTGGCGGGTCACAGCTTCGGGGAGCTTGTTGCGCTGCACGCGGCCGGGGCCTTCGACGCGGAGACTCTGGTCCGGCTGGCCCGCGTCCGCGGCAAGCTCATGCGCGATGCGTCGTCGACTCCGGGCGCGATGCTCGCGGTGACGGCCGGCCGGGAGGAGGCCGAGGCGGCCGTGGCGGATCTGCCTGACCTCTGGCTCGCCAACCACAACGGGCCGAGCCAGGTGGTGTTCGCCGGGACCCGGTCGGCCCTGGAGGCTGCCGCGACGCGGCTGGCCGACCGGGGAGTCACGGTCGCGTGGCTGAACGCGGCAACCGGTTTCCACAGCCCGCTGGTAGCGTCGGCAGCCGAGCCGTTCCTGAACGTGCTGCGCCAGGCCGAGGTGACGGCGCCGGCTCTGGACGCCTACGCCGGCCGCGACGCGGTCGCCTACCCGGCAGACGCGACCGCGGTCCGCGACGGGCTGGCCGCGCAGATCGCGACGCCTGTGCGCTTCGTCGACGTGGTCGAGGCGATGTACGAACGCGGAGTCCGGACGTTCGTCGAGGTCGGCCCTGGTGCGGCGCTGACCGGCCTGACGGCGCAGATACTCGGCGATCGCCAGCATCTGGCCACCAGCCTGGACCGCCGGGGACGGCACGGGATGACGAGCCTGCAGGATGGACTGGGTCGGCTGGCAGTCGGCGGAGTCGCGATCAACTTCGCCGCGCTATGGCGCGACTGTGCGCCTGCCGCCGCCCCCGGCGCGGCGCCGCAGCGCCGGAAGACTGAGGTCGCGATCGACGGCGGCAACTATGGCCGGCCCTACCCCCAGCACGGCGCGGCCGCGTCGCCGAACGGGACGGCTGCCGGGCAAGTCCGGGTCGCGCCGACGAGCCAGGA
>JASHUE010000217.1:0-3115 GCA_030040195.1 Streptosporangiaceae bacterium
CGAACGTCTTGCCTACGCCAGCGGCACAGCCGAGATAGATCCGCAGCTGGCCTCGGCTGCCGGGCACGCGGGGTGACATGTAGTCGGCCAGGCCCTCGTTACCCATGACAATTCCCTGCTCAAGTGGTGCTGGCTCGACAGCTAGCGGCCAGGCGGGGGGTCTCGGGGGGTCGTCCCCCGGGGCCAGCATGCCCGCAGCTAGCTGTGGAGCCGGGACAAACGCCCCGTCGTGCCCCAGGCTAAGCCGATTGCCAAGCCTAGGGCTACGCCAGGGTAGCGAGACCACCTTTCTCACGGCTGGAAGCGGTAACCCATGCCGGGCTCGGTCAGCAGGTGGCGCGGCCTGGGAGGGTCATCTTCCAGCTTGCGCCGCAGGCGGGCCATGTGAAACCGCAGGTAATGAGTACTGTTCTCGGCGCCAGGGCCCCAGAGCTCGGCCAGCAGCCGGGACGAGAGGACGAGCTGCCCTGGCGAGCGGAGCAGCGCCTCGAGCAGTGCCCACTCGGTCCTGGTCAGCCGGACCGGCTCTGGCTCGCTGCCGTCGACCCCGTGCCTTATTACCGTCCGGGCGGTCAGGTCGATCGCGCAGTGGCCGATTCTGAACAGCTGGCCGCTCGAGGGATGGGCGTCGCGCCGCAGCAGGGCGCGCAGCCGCGCTACTAGCTCTTCCATCGAGAACGGCTTGGTTACGTAGTCGTCCGCCCCGGCGTCCAGCGCGCTGATCTTGTCGCCGGACTCGGCCCGGCCGGACAGGACGATGACCGGGACCGCGGTCCACGTCCGCAGCTGCCTGATCACGTCGGTGCCGTCCAGGTCCGGCAGGCCCAGGTCGAGGAGCACGGCGTCGGGGGGACGCCGTGCCGCCTCGACCAGGGCTTCCTGGCCGGCGCTGGAGACGCTTACCTCGTAGCCACGGGCGCGCAGGTTGATCTGCAACGCTCGGAGCAAGGCCGGCTCATCCTCGACGATGAGGACGCGGCCGCCATCAGACCGGGTACTTCTCATCGAGGGCGATGTTCAGCAGCAGCACGTTGACCACCGGCTGGCCGAGGAAGCCGAGCGTACGGCCGGTCGTGTACTGCTTCACCAGTGCCTCGACCTGCGCCGGGCTGATGTGCCTGGCGGCGGCCACCCGGTCCACCTGGATGGCGGCGTTGGCCGGCGAGATGTCCGGGTCCAGACCCGAGCCGGACGCCGTCACCGCGTTTGCGGGGATGTCGCGGATCGGCACGTGGTCGAACTTCGAGATCGCTGCCTGCTCCTGCTTGACGAACTGGATCTGCGCCGGGTTGGTCGGCCCGAGGTTCGACGCGCTGGAGTACAGCGGGTTGCAGCCGTAATTGTTCGGCCCCGTGCCCTCGACGACATACTTACCGCTCTTGGTCGTGCCCAGTTCCCAGTCCACGATCGCGTAGGACGGCCGTGGCTGGAAGTACTGCGGCAGCGGCTGTCCCTTGGAGTTCACGAACTCCTGGCACAGCAGGCTGGAGCCGACGATCCGGCCCTTGTAGCTGATGAGCGACCCGTTGGCCTGGTGCGGGAAGATCACCTCGGAAACCCCGACCATCACCACCGGGTAGATGATCCCGCAGATGACTGTGAAGACCAGCAGCAGACGCAGGCCAGCGAGGTGCTGCCGGACGATTGACGGAAGACGATTCATTGCCAGATCACCGGAATCCAGGAATGTTCATGATGATGAGGTCGATGGCCTTGATCCCGAGGAACGGGATGATCAGCCCGCCGACGCCGTAGATCCACAGGTTCCTGCGGAGCATGGCTGTGGCCGACGACGGCCGGTATCGGACGCCCCGCAGCGCCAGCGGGATCAGCGCGACGATGATCAGCGCGTTGAAGATGATCGCCGAGGTGATCGCCGACTTCGGGCTGTGCAGCGCCATGATGTTGAGGTAATGCAGGCCCGGGAACACGCTCTCGAACATCGCGGGAATGATCGCGAAGTACTTCGCCACGTCGTTGGCGATCGAGAACGTGGTCAGCGCGCCGCGGGTGATGAGCAGCTGCTTGCCGATCTCGACGATCTCGATGAGCTTCGTCGGGTTGGAGTCCAGGTCCACCATGTTCCCGGCCTCCTTGGCGGCCGAGGTTCCGGTGTTCATGGCCACGCCGACGTCGGCCTGGGCCAGGGCCGGAGCGTCGTTGGTGCCGTCCCCGGTCATCGCGACCAGCCTGCCGCCTTCCTGCTCCTTCTTGATCAGCGCCATCTTGTCCTCGGGCGTCGCCTCGGCGAGGAAGTCGTCCACGCCTGACTCGTCCGCGATGGCCTTGGCGGTGAGTGGGTTGTCACCAGTGATCATGACGGTGCGGATGCCCATCTTGCGCATCTCGGCGAACCTCTCCGAGATGCCCTCCTTGACGATGTCCTTGAGGTAAATGACGCCGAGCGCCCTGGCTGTCCCGCCCTTGACCTCGGCGACCACCAGGGGGGTACCGCCGACGCCGGAGATCCCGTCGACCATGCCGCCCAGTTCGTCCGGCGGGTTGCCGCCGTTGTCCCTGACCCACTGCGCAACCGAGGCCGCGGCGCCCTTCCTGATCTGCCGGCCGCCTGTTGGTCCGGAAGCTGGCAGGTCGATGCCGCTCATGCGGGTCTGCGCGGTGAACTCGACGAACTCCGCGCCCTTCAGCTCACCCTCGGCCCGCTCGCGCAGGCCGTACTTCTCCTTGGCGAGCACCGCGATCGAGCGGCCCTCGGGGGTGTAGTCAGCCATCGAGGAAAGCTGAGCCGCGTCGGCTAGCTCCTCCGCGCTCACGCCGTGGACCGGAAGGAACTCAGTGGCCTGCCGGTTTCCGATCGTGATCGTGCCGGTCTTGTCGAGCAGCAGCGTGTTCACGTCGCCCGCGGCCTCCACCGCGCGGCCGGACATGGCCAGCACGTTGCGCTGGACCAGCCGGTCCATGCCGGCGATGCCGATGGCCGACAGCAGCGCGCCGATCGTAGTCGGGATCAGCGCGACCAGCAGTGCGACCAGGATGACCAGGCTCTGCGGCGCCCTGGAGTAGTACGCCATTGGCTGCAGCGTGATGACGGCCAGCATGAAGATGATCGTCAGCGACGCCAGCAGGATGTTCAGCGCGATCTCGTTCGGCGTCT
>JASHUE010000017.1:0-3925 GCA_030040195.1 Streptosporangiaceae bacterium
CCCCGCCTGGCCGCCTCGTCGAAGGCCCGCAGCAGGTTCTCCGAGTTGCCGCTGGTGGACAGCCCGACGGCGATGTCGTGCCTGGTGCCGAACGCGGCGATCTGCCGGGCGAAAACCACGTCGACGCCGATGTCATTGCTGAGCGCGGTCAGCACCGCTGCGTCGCTGGCCAGGCATAGGGCAGGCAGCGGCCTGGCTGGCTCGCCCGGTGCCAGGAACATGGTGGCCAACTGCTGGGCGTCGGTTGCGCTGCCGCCGTTGCCGAAGGCCAGGAGCCGGCCGCCGTCGGCGAACCTGGTCGCCATCTGGCCCGCGCAGGCGGCCAGCCGCTCGCCGTCGGCGGCCGCGATCGTGCGGCGTAGCTGCAGGATCTCCTCGGCCTTGGCCACCGTCGACTGGCGCACCTGCTCGAGGACAGCTGACACGTCTGTCTGACCCGAGTACAGGAATGGGTACAGCGACTCGATCGACCCAGCCATCGGCTGGCTTGCATTCCCGTTGCCGGCGCTGGTACCTGCTGCGGACGTCATGGGGGCACCACCGCGATCGCTTCCTTGGCGTGCACCAGGATCACGTCGCCCACCAGGGCCGAAACCAGGGCGACGCTGACTTCCTCGGTTCCGCCGCCGGTGTCGACAAGCGCCAGGTTGTCATCGAGTAGCTCGACGACTCGCACCTGCACAGCAGTGTCCGAGCAGGTGACGCAGACATCGTCGTGACATGTGCTTTCTTCGAGCTGCCCGCGCGGTCTGGGGGTGCTCACGCGACTACTCCAGGCCCGAGGACACCCGGCTGTTCGAAGAACACGTGCACGAGCTCCCAGAGCACGTGATACGAGGTCACGTGCATCTCCTTCACCACCCGCGGGTCGGCCGAGCGCGTGACCAGCAGGTGGTCGACCGTCGGCGAGGGGGCGATCGCGCCGCCGTCGCCGCCCACCAGGGCGATCGTGAGCAGGCCGAGTTCGCGCGCGGTCAGCAGGCCGGACAGGACGCTCGCGCAGTTGCCGTCGGCCGAAATGCCGAGCGCTATGTCGGTCGGCGCGGCCAGGTAACGCAGCTGGTGGGCGAAGATAGCGGCCATGCCGCTGCGGGCGCCGATGCCGGTCACCGTGGCGACATCAGAGGTCAGCGAGATGGCCGGAAGGGCGCGCTTGCCGACGATGACCGGGTGCACGAACTCGACGGCCACATGCTGGGCATCGGTGCTCGGCCCGCCGGTTCCGAACACGACGAGCTTGCCGCCCTGGTGGAACCTGATCGCCATCTGATGGCAGGCAGCGGCCACGGCTCCCGCCTGTTCGGCAAGCTCGCGAGCCGGCTGCTCGCGCCGCAGGAACAAGCTCGCGACCTGGTCGCCCGTGGTTGCGGCAGCCGTGGTCGCGGCGACGGAGCCGGATGCAGGCTGTTCCGCGGTCACGCCGCCGACTCCTGGTCTTCTGTTTCCGACAAGTCCGCATCCACCTCGACATCAACCGTGTCCCTGACCTTGAGCGCGCCGAGGAACCCCGTATAGGGCTTGATCCCGAAGTCGGTCTGCCGCACGGTCGTGGTGGCGTGATACTTCCCAGGTCCGACCGGGCTCACCCGCAGTTCGAGCGGTGCGCTCTGCCCGGCCAGGGTGAGGGTCCCGCTGATGGTGCCGCCGCCGCCCGGCTCTGGCCTGAACGTGGTGGCGAGGAAGGTCGCCTCGGGATAGCGGTCGGCCGACAGCACCTTGCGTGCGGTCACGCCGATCTCCCGCTTGTCGCGGTCGGTCAGCGGCTTGAGGCCACCCGCTCCCGCCCGCACCGCGAGCGCGCCGAGGTCGATGGTGACCTTCAGGCTCGCTGGAGTCCGCTCAGGAGACACGACGAGCTCGGCCGACCAGCGCGTGGCCTCAATCGTGAGGTCATGGCCGGCCTGCGCGGCCAGCCCGTCCCGGAAGGTCCGTAAGGTTATGCGGCCCGTCTCCGTGCCGAACTGGTGGCGCCCCGGGTGAATCGCCATAGGAGAACCGTAGGACACAAGTGGGGGTGCGTCCAGCGATCCGATAAGACAGGTCTGGCCTTTTGGTGAAATTGCCACACGCAATTGCGTGAGTTAGCCGGCCAACCCGGTGCGATGAACGGCACCTGGCACCTTCTTGGCACCGGAACCTCGCCTCGTCAGGAAGCGGCACCCGCGCCATCCGGGCACCGGAACCCCGCCCCGTCACGGCAGCGGAACCTCGCCGAAGACTTCCTGAATACGACGCAGGTCGCGCATCCTCGGTTCGGTGGCGCCGCCGACCCAGCGGCTGACCGTCTTTACCGAGACACCGAGCTGCCGGGCGGCGGCCTCCTGGGTCAGACCCTGCGTGCGCAGCACGTCTTGCATCCAGTCGGCGAATGTGGGCGGTGCGTTCCGGCCGCCTCCGAGAATCGGGGGCGCGGTCTTGGCCGGCTTGTCCGCGGGCGGCGGTACCGAGTGCAGCGGCACCGGAGGACCCGTCGGCTGAGCCTCGGCCGCAATTGCGGGCTGTCTGGCATAGTTCAGCGGCGGCCCCGGCGCGATCGGCGACGGGATGACCTGATCGGAATGCAGTACGTCGACCTCGACGTGCTCGGGGAAAATCCGGAAGGCGACCTGGATCGAGCCGTCAGGGCCGGCCGCGTCCAGAAGTGCCCGGAACACAGTGTCGCCGACCTCGCGCGTGCCCTCCTCGGTCAGCGGGGACTCGGCCAGGCAGCGGCGGACGAAGTCACGAATGTCCGGGATCGACGACGGGCGCGCCGTGAACACCTGGGAGAGCACGACGACCGGAACGACCTCGATCGGGCTCCCCGCGGGTCCGTAGAAGGGCTCCGCCACGAATCGGTCTCCCTCTGGCCGGCCCCCAACGCGCGGCACGGCGGGGTTCGTAGCCAATCTACGTGCTGCGAAGGGGAACCGGAACCCTGGAGTCAGAATTGCGCGGCACGTCCGGCGAGTGTGGCCGACCTGACTGTCGCGGTCGGACGGTCACTAATGGCTCCCGGCCGGATACTAATGGGCTGGTATTGGACAGATTTGACCGCTGCCGCTAGACATTTCTGTCCGGTGAAGTCTCATCTTTCCTTGTCGGCGCCACCCGCCGGGTCTAGCATTGCGACCGTCCGCGCATCACCGAAGGCGAGGTGCGTGTTGCCTCAGTATCACGGCGCACTCTCGCCGCTCCCGGTGCCCGGGGGGCTGCGTGCCCCGGCGACCACCGGCCTGAGGTTAGTCACGCCGCGAGGCGGGGCATTATCCCGCATCGTCCGCGCCACCTTCGAAGTAGCCAGGCCGCATCGGCCCGGCGTCCAGCCGATCCAGTAGCGAGGAGGTGGCCTCGCCATGGCCACTGGCACACAAAGTGATGCAGCTCAGGCCGAGAGCACCGAGTCGCCGGTCCACATCTTGTGGATGAACGGCGGGCTCGGGTGTGACGGGGACTCCGTTGCCCTCACGGCGGCCACCCAGCCGAGCATCGAGGAGATCGCGCTCGGCGCCCTGCCGGGACTGCCCAAGATCGCGGTGCACTGGCCCCTGATTGACTTCGAGTGCGGCCCGGAACAGGGCGCCGACAACTTCATCGAGTGGTGGCACAAGGCCGACCGCGGCGAGCTCGAGCCGTTCGTGCTCGTGGTCGAGGGCTCTATTCCGAACGAGGCGATCAAGCCCGAGGGCTACTGGTGCGGCTTCGGGAACAACCCGGCGACGGGGCAGCCGATGACCACCAGCGAATGGCTGGACCGGCTAGCGCCGAAGGCGACGGCGATCATCGCGGTCGGCACGTGCGCGACGTACGGCGGCATCCATGCGATGGCCGGCAACCCGACCGGCGCCATGGGCGTGCCCGACTACCTGGGCTGGGACTGGCGGTCCAAGGCGGGGCTGCCGATCGTGTGCGTCCCCGGCTGCCCGATCCACCCGGACAACCTCGC
>JASHUE010000218.1:0-5853 GCA_030040195.1 Streptosporangiaceae bacterium
GACGACCTCAGCGAATACGACCGCCGCCGGGCGATGACACCGACGGGCACCAACCTGCTCGGCCTGGTGAAGCACCTGGCCGGGCTCGAGTACGGGTACCTGGGCGAATCGTTCGGCCGCCCGGGCGAGGAGACGCTGCCGTGGTTCGAGGATGGCTCGGTCTGGCAGGGTGCCGACATGTGGGCCAGGCCCGACGAGTCCAGCGAGTACATCATCAGCCTCTACCGGCGCGCCTGCGCCCATGCCGATACTGTCATCGCCGCGCTCGATCTCGGCGCGCCGGGGTCGGTGGCGCACTGGCCGGAGGATCGGCGGGAGACGACGCTGGGCGCGCTGCTCATCCGGATGGTGGCGGAAACGGCGCAGCACGCGGGGCATGCGGACATTGTCAGGGAGCTCATTGACGGCAAGGGCGGCCCGGACCAGGACTCCATCGACGAAGCGACGTGGCGGGAGTACGTTGGCCAGGTTCAGGCCGCGGCCGACGCGTTCAAGGACGGTGCCGATGAAGCTGCCTTCAGTTGAGTACGAGGCGCCTACTGCTGTCGCTGAAGCCGTCGGGCTGCTGGATGAACATCAGGACGAAGCAAGCGTCCTCGCCGGCGGCCAGAGCCTGATCCCGCTGCTGGCGCTTCGGCTGGCCCGCCCGGCTGTGCTCATCGACATCAACGGCGTAGCGGAGCTGTCCGGGCTGACGGTGACGGACGGCTGGCTTGCAATCGGCGCGATGACGCGCGAGTACGTGGCCGAGGAGTCCGCCACGGTAGCCAGCACCGTGCCGCTGCTCGCGGCCGCCCTGCCGTTGATCGGGCATGAGGCCATCCGCAGCCGCGGCACGATCGGCGGCAGCCTCGCGCATGCCGACCCGGCGGCCGAACTGCCGGCCGTCGCCATGGCCCTCGACGCCGAGTTCGTGGTGAGCAGTCGGGCAGGCGATCGCGTCATCCCGGCGTCGGAGTGGTTCGAGGGCTACCTGTCGACGTCGCGCCGGCCCGACGAGCTCCTGATCGAGGTGCGCTTTCCGGCAGCAAGACGGGGCACCGGCGTCGCCTTCCTGGAGGTCGCCCGTCGGCACGGTGATTTCGCCATCGTCGGCCTGGCTGTGTCGCTGACGCTCGCTGACGGCGCGATCAGCGATGCCCGGCTAGCGTTTGCCGGCCTGTCTGATGTGCCGGTCCGGGCACCGGAAGCCGAGGAATTTCTCGTTGGCGCGAGGCCATCGGAGAATCTGTTCGAGGAGGCTGCCCGCCTGGCGACTGCCGGGATCGATCCGCCTGCAGACCTGCACGGGTCGCCGGAGTACCGGAAGAAGGTTGCGGCGACACTGATCCGTCGCGGTTTGCGGGCGGCCGTGGCCGACGCCGACGAGAGGTGGTGACAGACGGTGGACATCACTGTCACGGTGAACGGTGCTACGCACAGCGGCTGCGTGGAAGCGCGCAAGACGCTCGCGGACTTCCTGCGCGATGACCTCGATCTCACGGGCACTCACGTCGGCTGCGAGCACGGGGTGTGCGGCGCGTGCACGGTCATCGTCGATGGCCGGCCGGTGCGCTCATGCCTGATGCTGGCGGTCCAGGCAGCGGGCAGCGAGGTCACCACGATCGAGGGGCTCGCGACTGACGGCGGCCTGGGCCCGCTCCAGCAGGCGATGTGGGACTCGCATAGCTTCCAGTGCGGGTTCTGCACGCCGGGGTTCATCATGCAGGCCACCGCGTTCCTGCGCGCGCACCCCGACGCCGGCGAGCGGCAGATCCGGGAGGCATTGTCCGGCAACATCTGCCGGTGTACCGGCTACCAGAGCATCATCGACGGCGTCCTGCTGGCCGCCGAGCGCAGCCGTCAGGGCTGAGCGAGAGGAAGCGACATGGCAGGAATCGTGGCCGAGCGCTACACCGGCGCCAGCATCAAGCGCTCTGAGGATCCCCGCATCCTGACCGGCGCAGGCCGGTACGTCGACGACATCAAGCTGCCGGGGATGCTCCACGCGGCGTTCGTGCGCTCGCCGCTCGCGCACGCTCGGGTGCTCTCGGTGGACCTGTCGGCTGCGCGGGCGCTGCCCGGGGTCGTCGCGGCCTTCACCGGAGCGGAAGTCGAGGCGATGACGGTTCCCGGCCCGGATGCGCTGATGGCTCTCATGGGTGCGTCAGGGCCCAGCCCCGAGTTCACCCTGCTGGCGACGGACAAGGTGCGCTTTGTCGGCGACCCCGTGGCGATCGTCGTCGCGGAGAGCCGCTACCTGGCCGAGGACGGCTGCGACGTAGTCGAGGTCGAATACGACGACTTGCCGCCCGTTGCCAGTGCCGCCTTTGCGCTTGAACCAGGCAGCCCGCCGGTGTTCGCCAACCTCGGTGACAACATCGCCCGGCCGCACTCCCGCACCGAGTTCGGCGACGTCTCCGCCACTTTCGCGGGTGCCGAGCGTGTCTTCGACTTCCACATCGATGTGCACCGGCACCAGAACGTGCCAATGGAGGGACGTGGCTGCGTCGCAAGCTACGACGCCGATCTTGGCGTCATGACGGTCTACGCGGCGACGCAGAGCGTTCACGTGAGCAGGATTGCCGTCGCCATGCGGCTGGGCATGGAGCACGACAAGGTCCGCGTCCTGGCCGGGGATATCGGCGGCTCGTTCGGCCTGAAGATCGGCGCATCACGGGAGGAGCTTGCGGCCGCGGCCGCCGCGCGTGCTGTCGGCCGGCCGGTCAAGTGGGTGGAGGACCGAGGCGAGAACCTGACCGCCTCGGGACAGGCCCGCGAGGAGAGCTTCGACGTCCGGGCGGCCGTCAGCAACGACGGTGACCTGCTCGGACTCGACGTGAAGGTGGTCATCGACACCGGCGCATACCCCGGCATGGGCACGATGGTGCCGTCCATCATGCAGGAGATGATGCCCGGTCCCTACCAGCTCGTCGCCCTCGGCTTCGAGTCGACCGCGGCCATCACCAACAAGGCGTCGTACGTCGCCTATCGCGGCCCGTGGGCGTCCGAGACCTTCGTGCGGGAACGCGTCATCGACCTGATGGCGAAGGATCTGGGCATCGATCCGGTCGAATTCCGGCGGCGCAACTTCGCCGCGCGCACCGATCCGCCGGCCATGATGATCACCGGCCGGCCGCTGGTCGGAGTCACGTCGAGCGAGTCGCTGGACCGGGTGACTCAGCTCGTGGACGTTCCCGCATTCCGGCGCCGGCAGGCCGAGGCGCGGCAGCGCGGCCGCTACCTCGGCGTCGGCGTGGCCACGTTCATCGAGGCCGCTCCCGGGCCGCGTTCGCCCGACGGGCCGAGCGGCCCGATGGGCATGGAATCGATGCGCCTTCGGCTTGAAGAGGACGGCATCGTCGCGCTGTTCACTGGCCAGATGCCGCACGGCCAAAGCCACCAGACAACTCTGGCCCAGATCGCCGCCGACGAGTTCGGCGTTCCGTTCGACCAGGTTCGCGTCGTCGTGGGTGACACCGACGTCGTCCCGTTCGGCCTGACCGGCGGCAGCCGTTCGGCCACCATGACCGGCGGCGTAGCGCTCCATGGCGCTCGTCAGCTGAAGGTCAAGGTGCTCGATTTCGCGTCGCACCTGATGGAGGCCAGCGCCAGGGACCTCCAGATCACCGACGGCAATATCTGGGTCCGCGGCGATCCCGCGAGTGCGGTTCCGGTGAGCGAGGTGGCGCGCCAGGCGGCCTCGGGCCAGTTCGCCGACGTGGACGCCAACCTGGAAGTCCAGGCTACTTTCGACGGCGGCGAGGGCGGATGGTCGGTCGGCACGCACTGCGCGATCGTAGAAGTCGACATCGAGACCGGCCTGGTCGAGATCGAACGGTATGTCGCGGTTGAGGACTGCGGGGCGCTCATCAATCCGGCCATCGTCGAGGGCCAGATCCGTGGCGGGGTCGCGCAGGGCATCGGCGCGGTGCTGCTCGAGCGATCGGCATATGACCAGGACGGCAACTTCCAGTCGGCGACCTTCATGGACTACCTGCTGCCGACCGCCTGTGACGTTCCCCGAATCGAGGTAGAGCATCTCCAGACCGTGCCGCTAGACGCCGACGTCAACTTCCGCGGCGTGGGGGAGGGCGGCATGATCGTCGCGCCGCCAACTCTGGTCAACGCGATCGAGGACGCGCTTGCCCCCTTCGGCGTGCGGATCTACGAGCAGCACCTGCCCCCGGCCCGCATCGTGGAGCTCATAGCCGCGGCGACCGCCGGTCGGTGAAGTGGCGCCGGTCGAACCGCTCAGGTGCCGGCGAACCGGGTGCTGCTCCAGGCCGCCGCTCCAGGGGGCGGCTGGCCGGCAGAGAGCCAGCGGGAGATCATCTGGGCCGTGACCGGGGCCATGAGGATGCCGGTGCGGAAATGGCCGGACGTCAACCAGGCATTGTCGAGCCCGGGGATCCGGTCGATGACCGGGTAGCCGTCCGGGTGCCAAGGCCGGAAGCAGCACCACTGGTAAGCGGCGCGCAGCCCGGTCAGCCTGGGAAGCTGCGCATAGAGGTCCGCCAGGATGGAGTCGATGACGTCGCGCCGCACGGCCTGGCTCTCGTCGCCGGCATCGAGAGTGCCGCCGGCCAGTAGCCGGCCGTCCTCGATTTGCGTGCCGACCGGCGCTACGGTGCCGGGAAGCCGCGCCGGTGATGGCTCGGTGACCAGCAAGTGACCCTTGACCTGGCTGGCGGGAGGACCCGCGTCGAGCCCGGCCAGAACCGGTGGCATCCCGGTCGCGAACACCACCGCACCGGGGTGAATGTCCCCGGCGGCGGTGGAGACGGTCACCAGGCGGCTGCCTTTCACCGTGACCGACGTGGCTGGCGTGGAAGTAGCGACGGACGGCACGGCCGCGGCCATCCGGGCCAGCGCGCGAAGCGGATTGACCCTGCCCTGCTGCCGGATCAGGACCGCGGGCGCCGGGCGGGCCAGCCCGGGGACAAGCGTCGCCACCTGGCGCTCGTCGAGCCGCTCGGCCCCGCGCGGCTGGCGAGGAGCGGGACCTTGTTGGTCCGGCGGCGACCCGATCCAGTCCATCTCGATCAGCCCCACCCCGCCCGGCAGGGCCTGCTCCAGCGCTCTCCAGAGCTCCAGGCTCGACCGGGCCAGCTCCACGAAGGACTCCGGGTCGCTCCACGCATGGACCTCCGGCACGAGCAGGCCCGCAGCGCCGCCGGTGGCACCGGAGCCCAGCCGGCCCGCCTCGATCAGCAGCACCGAGCCCGCACCGGCCTGGTGGCAGGCGGCAGCGGTGGCCACCCCGACGATTCCGCCGCCGACCACGAGTACATCCGGATGCGGCTGGGCGATGACCCTGGCCCCGCGCACGAGTTGGCCGGACTCGTCCGCGCTGAGCTGGTCGCCCCATACAGCAGTGCCAGCGGCCATGACCCGATTATGGTCCCGTGCCGGCCTGCCTGGTCTTGGCTCGCCCGGGCAGCGCCGCAACCGGTCGAAATGGCTCCGCACCATTTGTTCCGGGCGTGACGAGCAGTAGTTTTAACTTGTCCGTCACCTGAAGGTCGCTTTTGTTGGCTTACATCTGAATGCGGACATGCTGTTCTCGCTCGGGTGGCCGCGTTCCGGTCGTTGTTGCTCGCCCGGAATGGTTTCGTGCTAGCGGTGCCTGCCCTTCGGCGTTAGGAGATCTTGCGTGGCGATTGAGGTTAGTCGGCGCCAGCTGTTGGCGTCGGCAGGCGGGATGGTTCTGGCGTCCTTCGCCTTGCCGTCCAACCTGCGGAAGATCATCGACGGCGCGTCACCAGCGCGCCTCAGCTCGGCGCGAACCGCCCCCATCTCCGAGATCAAGCACGTCGTCGTGCTGATGCAGGAGAACCGATCCTTCGACCACTACTTCGGCGCCATGCCCGG
>JASHUE010000219.1:0-3113 GCA_030040195.1 Streptosporangiaceae bacterium
GGAAGTGGCGGCGAGAGCCCGAGTGGTGACCGTCCGGTGGGACGAGACGAGCCGCAAGCCGGCCCCGTTTACCCCGGTGGAACGTGCGCGCGTAGCTGCGGCTAAGGGCTGACCGCGGGGACTGGCCGCAACGAGTTCGCGATTACGGGCGCGAACTAGCATCAGGCAAAGGCGAACTGCTCGATCAGCCGCGTGAGCGCGATCGGCTGATCGCTCTGGACCGCGTGTCCGGCCTCGGGGACGACCTCCACCCGCAAGCCCGGCTGCGCCTCGCGGAACCGGTCCGCGTCGGCGTCGCGGACGAACCCGGAGTCCGCCCCGCGCACAAGCATGACCGGCACGCTGATCGCCGCCACGTCGTCCCACAGCGCGGTGAAGTCCGTGACCGCCTGCGGGCGGCCGAACAGATCGTGGCGCCACGTCCACCGGCCGTCCGGCTGCTGGACCGAGTTATGCCGCACGCCTCGCTGCACCGCAGACCGCGGCCGCCGCGGGCTGGCAGCCGCTGCCGTGTCCACCATCGCGTCGAACGTGTCGTACACGGGCGGTCCTGACAGCAACGCCACCGCGCCTCGGTTGGCCGGGCTGAGTTGCCCGACTGGCTCGTGTACCTGCGGGGTCACGTCGACGATAACGAGCCTGCGGACAAGGTCGGGGCGCACCGCGGCGAGCCGGATCGCGGTTGCGCCGCCGAGGGACATGCCCACCACGACGAGGCCGCGGCCGGGCCAGCGACCGTGGAGCTGATCGAGCACCGTGGCGACCGCCTCGGCGTTGCGCCACGGTCCGTAGTTCCGGTCGGCGCGCCGGCCGGAGTGTCCGTGGCCGGGCAGGTCGATCGCGATCACCGGGCGGCCGAGCGCCAGCGCCACCGTGTCCCAGGTGTGGGCATTCTGCCCGCCGCCGTGCAGCAGCGCGAGCTCGGGCAGGGTGCCACGCCAGACGATCGCGCTGATCTCCTGACCGGGCCCGACCGTGAACGTCCGACGGACGACCGGCGGGCGCGCACCGAACGGCAGGCCGGCCTCGGCCGCGTTATCTGCCAGCAGGCCGAACTCGTCGTAATCAACCGCCCCAGTCATGCGCAGTACCTCCGCCGGCTAGCTGAGCCAGCCCGCCACCGTCTCGATGTCGCCCATGCCGTTCGGGCCGACCGGCTGCACATTGAGGATAGTCACGCCCGATTCGCGGTAGGCGGCGATCTGGTCGCGGACAAAGCTCTCAGAGCCCACCAGGGACGTGCCCACGACGAGCTCGTCAGGTACCAGGGCGGCTGCTTCCTCCTTCCGGCCGGCCAGGTAGGCGTCCTGGATCTGATCGGCCTCCCGCTCGAACCCATAGCGCCTGAGGACGTCGTTGTAGAAGTTCCGCCCGCGCGCGCCCATGCCGCCAAAGTACAGCGCCAGCACCGGCCGGGCCCGCTCTCGGAGGTGCTCGACGTCGTCGCCGATGGCCAGCAGCCCCGCGGCGACAACCTCCAGCGGGGCGAGACCCTCCTCGCGGCGGGCCCGGCCGGCGGCTAGTGGCTCGCCCCACACGCGCGCCGCTCGCTCGGGCCAGTAGTGCAGCGGCAGCCAGCCGTCGGCGATGGCGGCGGTCAGCTCCACGTTCTTCGGTCCGAGGGAGGCGATATAGACGGGGATGCGCTCGCGGATCGGATGATCGATCAGCTTGAGCGGCTTGCCCAGGCCGGTGCCCTGCTCGGCGGGCAGCGGGATCTGGTACCGGGAACCGTAGTGCTCGAGCCGGTCTCGCCGCCAGACCGAGCGGCAGATCTCGATGATCTCCGCCGTGCGCGCCAGCGGTGCGTCGTAGGGCACGCCGTGGAATCCCTCGATCACCTGCGGGCCAGACGCGCCGATGCCGAGAATGAACCGGCCACCCGACAGCCGGTCCAGCCCGACTGCCGTCATCGCGAGCACGGAGGGCGTCCTGGTGTACAGCGGCAGGATCGACGACCCGAGCTGCGCCCAGCGCGTCACCGCGGCCAGAAACCCCAGGGCCGACACCGCGTCGGCGGTGTAGGCCTCGCCGACCCACAGGTACTCGACACCGGCGTCTTCGAGCCGCCGCGCCTGCCCGGTAAAGGATTCGCGGTTATCCCGCCTGCCGACGACGGCGCCAAGCTTCACGGCCGTACCTCCGTGCTGTGCTGTTCCGCGAGATTGAGGCTAGTGTTCAGCCGCGCGGACCGCCATGCCCGGATCTGCGGCGGCTTGGCCGGGCATGCCGCGGGAGATCTGGCCGGCCGCAGCCGGGCAGATCTCCCGTTGGGTGCCGGACGCGCTAACGCCGGGCGGGCACCCGGTCAGGCTCGGCGACCTCCTGGCCGGTCTGCGCCAGTTCCGCGGCCTCCGGGGCGGCGACGGCCGGCCGGGCGCGGTCCTGCACAAAGCTGCGGAGGGCGACGTAGCCGATGATCGCGCCGGCTGCCAGCAGGACAACCGTGACGAGCAGCCCGTCGTGGTAGCCGTCAAGGAACGCGGCGCTCGCGCTAGCGCCCTGGTGCAGCGCGCTGCCTTGACGCGAGCGGAGCACCGCGCCGATCACCGTGATGCCGAGCAGCCCGGCGAGCTCCCGCGACGCATTCAGCAGCGCAGAGGCTACCCCCGTCCGCTCGGGCGGCATCGAGTGCAGGACCGCGCTGGTAACCGGCACGTTCATCAGGCCGGCGCCGGAGCCGAAGACCACGAAGCCGGGCATCAGGGTCGCGAACGTCGCGCCGCCGCCAAGCCTGGCGAACAGGTAGAGCCCGACCGCCATGACCGCCATGCCCAGCCCCACGGTCCGGTGCGTGCCGATGAGCCGCACCACCCGCGAGGCGAGGGAGGCGGACGCGGCCACGCTGATCGCCAGCGGCACGAATGCCAGGCCCGCCTTCGTCGGCGAGAAACCCAGGATCGTCTGCAGGTAGATCGAGGTGAAGAAGTAGATGCCGAGGATTCCGAACGCCCACAGCATGATCACCGCCGAACCGCCGCTGAACACGCGGGAGCGGAACAGGCGCGTGTCCACCATCGGGTTCTCGGTTCGGGACTCGATCAGGAGGAACGCGGCGGCGCCCACGGCCGCGACCCCGAACGCCGCCATAATCAGGCCAGACGTCCAGCCCT
>JASHUE010000220.1:0-3601 GCA_030040195.1 Streptosporangiaceae bacterium
GGCGTGCGGCTCCGGCCGTGGCCAACGACTATGACGGCTTCGCGGAGGCGTACTCGGCCGAGAACGAGTCCAGCCTCCTGAATGCCTATTACGAGCGGCCCGCGATGCTGGCGCTGGCCGGGGACGTGGCCAGCCGGCGGATCCTTGACGTGGGCTGCGGCTCTGGCCCCCTGTTCGCGGCGCTGCGCGACCGGGGCGCTGTGGTGACCGGCTTCGACAAGAGCACCGGGATGCTGGAGCTGGCACGGCGGCGGCTCGGTTCCGGCGCGGACCTGCGGGTGGCGGACCTAGGGAACCCGCTGCCGTTCCCCGATGGCGCGTTCGACGATGTCGTCGCGTCCCTGGTGCTGCATTACCTCGAGGACTGGTCGGCGCCGCTGGCGGAGTTGCGGCGCGTGCTAAAACCCGGCGGCCGGCTGTTCGTGTCCGTCGAGCATCCCTTTGCAATTACCCTCATGCACCGCGAGGCTGGCCGCAAGGCCGACTATTTCGCGACCTCCAACCGCACCGAGGAGTACAACTTCGGCGGCCAGACCGCCCTGTTGAGTCTCTGGGACCGGCCGCTGCACGCGATGACCAGCGCCTTTACCGCGGCCGGCTTCCGGATCGCGATCATCAGTGAGCCAGAGCCGGTGCCGGCTGCCCGCGAGCTATTCCCCGACCAGCTTGCGGCCATGCCGCGCTTCCTGGCCTTTCTGTTCTTCGTCCTGCTGGCTGACTGAAAGTCGCCCTCATTGTCACCCACGACTTGCATCAAGCTCGCCGACCACCGGAAACGTCCACCTAGAGCGGCCCGACTTACTGCGGGTCAGGAGGGATTGCAATGCATAAGCGATTGATCACCGTCGCGGCCGGTGCCGTGGCCATCGGAGCCCTAACGATCCCGGCCACCGCGCAGGCGAATCAAGCGGGAGTACCGCTAACGAGGTCAGTGACGGCCTATGGCACTGTCACCGTTCACGGGTTGCACGCCGCAGTGGGCGTTCCCTTCCCGCGGACTCATCTTCCGCGCGCGGCGAATGACACTACCTTCAATTGGTCGGGTTACGCGGACACGGCCGACTCCAAGCAGAAGTTCAACGCGGTCAGTACTGAATTCACCGTGCCTGACGTGAACTGCGCCGAGTCAGCTGACGGCCCTTTTGGCAGTGACTGGCAGTACGGCGCCTGGGTGGCGGAATGGGCGGGACTCGACGGTTTCAACGGCAACACCGTGGAACAGGAAGGCGTGGAAGTCGGTTGCGCCACCCCGGAAAGCAGCCCTGAGTACTTCGCCTGGTACGAGATGTACCCGCTGGACCCGGTCACCTTTACCGGCATCAACCCTGGCGATGCGATCCAGGTGCAAACCGCTCAGTACAAGGACGGCGACTACTTGCTGACCCTGGCCGACCTGACGAACGGGACTGGTTTCACGGTGACCGAGCCGTGCCCCAGTGGTTCTGTATGCGATTCAGCATCAGCAGAAGTCATCACGGAAGCACCGTATGAGGACGGCTACCTGCCGCTGCCTGACTATGCGCAGACCGACTACGACGGCACGTGGGTTGAGGCCAACCACACAGCCAAGGACAAGGGGACGCTAGCCGCGTCGAAGTGGTGGGCAGAGAACGCCCTCACGATGGTCTCCGACACAACTCCCTCGGACACCGAGTCTGGGCCCGGCACGCTAGAGGGCGGTGCCGATTTCGCTACGACCTGGCAGGCGAATTAGAGGCGCGTGACGCAGCGTGGGACCCCCGCCGGAATGGCGGGGGTTCTTCGCTTCCGGGTCGAATAAATGTCATCCGTCCTCGCGCTGCGTGCTCCGGCCGCTCCACGTTGACCCCGCTGCGGCACCAGCGTCTCAACTGGCAGCTGTCCGGGCAGGCCAGCCCCCTAATAACCTCAGAACATGCCCAGGGTTCTGGTTACCGGGATGTCCGGTACTGGCAAGTCCACCGCCTTGCAGATGCTAGGGCAGCGCGGGCACCGCGTCGTGGACACTGACACCGACCAGTGGAGCTACTGGGTCACCTCGCCCGACGGCTCCCCGGACTGGATATGGCGCGAAGAAGCCATCACCACGCTGCTAGCCAGCCACAAGCACGGCCATCTGTTCGTCGCCGGATGCAAGACCAACCAGGGCAAGTTCTACGGCCAGTTCGACCACATCGCGCTGCTCAGCGCACCTGCCGGGGTGCTGCTGGCCAGGATCAGCGCCCGAGACAACAACTCCTACGGCAAACGGCCCGAAGAACGAGCCCTCATCCTGCACTATCTGGCCCGGGTAGAGCCGCGGCTGCGTGCAACCGCGACCATCGAGATCGACGCCTCGGCACCCGTTTCCCAGGTGGTCCAGCAACTCGAAGCTCTCGCCTGACAGGTATGCCGCCCAGTGCGGCCCCCTGGTACCGACACGCTGGTGCCCTAGAACGCGTCAAGCCTCACCTGATGCCGTGTCGTCCACGATCAGCCGGGCACTAGGCAGGAGACGCTCGCGGGCCGCGAGATGACGATCTGGGTCGACCAGATAACCCTTCGCGTGCTGATCGACGGCACCCGGCTCACGACACAGCCGCACCGGCTTAGCGTCATCGAGCTGGCGCGCCTTGCCGCCGGCCGACCCCCCGGCCCGCAAGACCACTCCCCGGCTGCCGTCTGGCATCGGCATTTCCGGCTTGGCTATTGCGCGGTATTCGATCGATCCTAACTCTTGATGCCGATGAGCTCGATGTCGTCGTTAGGCACCAGCAGGTAGTCAAGTGGCGGGTCACGTCGCAATCGGCGTCGTCCATAGTTAGAAGGATCGGCCAGGAATTCAGGTTTTTCGAGTCGCCAGAACCCGAGTGCGTCGGGATTGGCGCGAACGTCCTTTACTGTGCCAGTCACCACCGATCCGGAGCGGAGCCAGAGAGTGATCTTGACTGTCCGCGCGTTCTCAAGGGCGTTAGGCCAGTTATTCTTCGTCTTTTCCTTCGACGTATCTCCAGCAGCTGCCGGAGGGGTCGGCGTATCCTCATGTGTTTGCGGAATGTCGGTCATGCCGTCGTCCTTCGATGGTGGTGGAGAGGGCGGAGTTTCGCCGATCCCGTTTGGAGGGGACTTGTCATTGCTGACGTTCTCCGGATTGTCAAAATAGACTTGCCGGACTAGGACGATCACTTGAGACGCTGCTGCCAGGCCGACGAGCCCCAGCAGGGCGGTTATGAGCAGCCCTAGATTGTTCAGGTTGGCCTGTACCTGATTAAGAAGGCTTTGCTGGGCGGGGGGCGATCTGAGCAGCTGGCGGAGCAGGGTGAGCGTGTCCTCGGGCACGGTCGGGGTCTGACCCAGAACGACACCGCCGGTTACCGACTCGACCTGGTTTCGCAGCCGCTGTTCTAGGACGGGATCTGCCTCAAGGTAGGGCTGCACGACGACAAAGGAGACTTGCTCTCCGTCTGCCGCTGCCAGATGGGCGGCGAGCGCGAGGCCGACCGCGACGTCGGGCAGATGCCCAGGCGCTATCGCCGCTGCGAAGACGACGAATCGGGCTAGCGCGTGCCGCGGCCGAACCATCGGAAGCGTGCGGGTGAGAAATCGCTGGGACGGAACGTTAAGGAAGGACAGTCCGTTCACG
>JASHUE010000221.1:0-7091 GCA_030040195.1 Streptosporangiaceae bacterium
GGTACTCCATCGGTCGCTGCTGTTGAACTCCTTGTCCTCTTATTGCGGGAACGCCGTCCGATCGTTCGCCGCCCGCTAGGCAGCTGTCTCACAGTCAGCTCCATCCGCCGACACCCGCTCCTGGCCATCCGTCTCATAGGTGCAAATCCCGATCCGGCCAAGAGCACAGTCAAGGGTGCCCGTTAGGGCATCACATGTGACGCGCCAAGCGCGCCCTTGAGTGTGGTCTTCGCCGGCTCGACGCTGGAACGCCGGGAGGATGGCGATCATGGCCGCCGCGCCTGGCGCTGCTGGACGCCAATCCGATCCGCGCGCTGAAGTGGACTGCGCCCAAGGTCTCCAGCCAAGTGGACCGGCCCAGTGTGGTAAACCCTCGCCAGGCACGGGCCCTACTGGCCGCGGTGCAAGCCCAGCAGCCAAGCGGGCCAATGCTGGTCGCCTTCTTCGCGGTCATGTACTACGCGGGGCTGCGCCCCGAGGAAACTATCAATCTCCGCGCCGAGGACGTCGTCCTGCTGACACAAGCGCGGCAGGACGGACAGGACGACGAGTGGGGCGAGCTGCACCTACGCAGCGCCACGCCGGACGCTGGCCGCGACTGGACCGATGACGGCAGCGCCCGCGAGAGCCGCCAGCTCAAGCACCGCGCCCAGGGCGACAGCCGCATCGTGCCCGTCCATCCCGAGCTGACGAGGCTGATCCGCGACCATCTTGAATGCTTCGCTACTGCCCCGGATGGCCGCCTCTTCAGCGGCGTCCGGGGTGGCGAGCTACCCACCATCACCTACCGGCGGGCCTGGATCAAAGCCCGCCAGACCGCTCTAACGGCGATCGAGCAAGCCTCTCCCCTCGCCCGGCGGCCCTACGACCTCCGGCACGCCTGCCTGTCCACGTGGCTGAACGGCGGCGTCTACCCCACCCAGGTCGTCGAGTGGGCCGGGCCAGCGTGGACTGTGCTGCTGCGGATCTACGCCAAATGCGTCGTGGGCCAGGACGAGCTAGCCAAGCGCCGCATCAGCGAGGCCCTACGCCAGGGCTAACTTGGGCACGTGTTGGGCACAGCGACCTGCATTTCGCCACCCACGGCCGCGTACGGCCGCGCAAGGGCTCCACGGCCAAGATCACGGATCCCTGCATGACTGCAGGTCACAAGCCCATAACCAGGGTTTTCGAACAGTGGGGCTGTCGAACAGTGGGGCTGTTGAACAGTGGGGCGGGTGGGGCTCGAACCCACGACCGGCGGATTATGAGTCCGCTGCTCTGACCGGCTGAGCTACCGCCCCGTGCACCGGCGTGACCAATTACAACAGACTCTAAGGCCCGGGCGTGGGGCTCGTGCTGCCGCGGCTGCGCGAGAGTCGGCCTAGCGGCTGCTCAGTTGCATCTCCATCGCATGCTCCACCAGCGCGATCAGCGTGGCCTTGGTGGAACTGCGACCGCGGGCGTCGCACTGCATAATCGGCACACGTGGGCTGATCGAGAGCGCTTCCTGAACGTCAGAGATCGCGTGCGGGAAGTCGCCGTGGAAACCGTTTATCGCCACGATGAATGGCAGGCCAGCCGATTCGAAATAGTCCACGGCCGGGAAAGAGTCCGCCAGCCTGCGGGTGTCCACCAGCACGACGGCACCGATCGCGCCCTGGATCAGGTCGTCCCACATGAACCAGAACCGGTTCTGCCCGGGCGTGCCGAACAGATAGAGGATCAGTCCTGCGTCAAGGGTCAACCGGCCGAAGTCCATCGCCACTGTCGTCGTGGTCTTGTCAGGGGTGTGGCTCAGATCGTCCAGCCCGTCGCTGGCCGTGGTCATGACCGCCTCGGTGGTGAGCGGCGTGATCTCCGACACCGATCCGACGAAGGTGGTCTTGCCGACGCCGAAGCCACCTGCGACGACGATCTTCACCGACGTCATCGCAGCATCCGCGGCAGTCATGCCAGGGACGGCCCTAGAGCTTGCGTAGTCCACTGAGCACCCTTTCAAGCAGGTTGACATCCGGGCGACCCTGTGCGTGATCGATCTGATGCACCCGGACCAGTCCTTCCATAGCCATGTCCGCGATCAGCACCCGGGCGACGCCCAGGGGCATCCTGAGCACCGCCGAGATCTCGGCTACCGATCGCCAATCACGGCAGAACCCGAGTATTGCCTGACACTCGGGGCTGAGCACAGACAGGTCACGAGCCTCGTAATGAGACGCCGCGACCATAGCCTCAATCTGCAGCTGGTATCTGGGTTTGGTACGCCCTCCGGTCACTGCATATGGCCGGACCAGCGAACTGCTGATTTCCTGTTCTGTATCGCTGCGCCCGCCACCGAGTTGCACCTGGTCCAAAGGCCCATGGCCAAGCTCGGCCGCGTAATCAAACTCAGGTCTGGCGTATACCTCCTGCTCGCCAGCGTAAAGGCGTTCGTCCGCGTCCCACTCATCGCGGCCAACGCCGAACACGGCAGCCTCCTGTCACTAGCGGCCGCCCTCGCCCCAGCCCGGAGAAATACCTCGAACCTCGGGTGTCAGGGCACTGCCGACCCGCTCAACCAGGAGAGCCATCTCGTAGGCGACCAGGCCCATGTCGCAATCTGCAGCTGCAAGCACCGCCAGACTCGAGCCGTCGCTGATCGCCATGATGATCAGTAGGCCGCGCTGCATCTCTACAACTGTCTGAGTGACGGCGCCGCCCTCAAAGACACGCGCTGCCCCCTGTGTCAGGCTGGTGAGACCAGACGTGACCGCTGCCAGTTGGTCAACCCTGTCAGCCGGGAACCCGTGCGAGAACGCCATCGGCAGACCGTCAGAGGAGACCACGATCGCGTGGGCCACGGACGGAACCCGCTCCACGAAATTCGTGATCAGCCAGTTGAGGTCCTGCGCGGGACGCACAAGCGGACTCACAGGCGCTCCTTCCTCTCGCGGCAAGCTTCCCGGCCAATTGGCCCTAGTGAATCAGCAATTGCACTCGGGCCAGCCTGCTGGCCAAGCCACGATCCGAAACTAAGCATGACGATCTCAGCAGGTCGTGTCAGCCTCATCGAGAACTGTCTTCCTCATCCGGCCAGTTATCCCCGGTAGTGGCAGCCGCACGGCCTTCCCGGCTCCCCCGCTGGAAGCTAGTGAACCGATCCCTGGTCGCGGCCGCAGACCTGGCGGGCGCGGGCGGCGGCGCCACGTAGTCCGCCGCCGCGGCGGCTCCTGGCACCAGGTTGGCCTGCGGAACGCGCTTTGGCAGTCCGGCGCCAGTCGTGCCGCCAGTGGACGGCGAGGCGACGGCCGCGGCGGCCTCCCAGCCCTGGTCGGACGGAGTAGCCCAGCTGACCTCGGGAATCGGTGTGGCGCCCGAGGGCGAGGATCCGCCATCTTGCGGCCCTGGCCAGCCGCCTAGTCCGCTCCGGCCACGGCGGAACCAGTCCGACTCGACCGCCTCAAAGATCGGCAGCCGGTTCTGCGCGGCTACCTCGGCCGGTGGCACGACGACGTCGCCATTCGCGCTCCCGTCGACGCCAAATGCCCCGAGGTCGGGCCGTGATAGACCGCCAGCCGAGGCACCGGCTGCGGACGCCGCCTCTGGCGAGCTGAACTCGGGGCCAGGCCCATTCGCGTCGATCGCCGGCAGCGGGCTCGTGCCGAAGACCTCGGCGCTATCCGCGCCGGCCTCCGGCTGGGAGTCTGACTCCGACAGCGCGGATTGAGGGCTCGACCCGAAGGCAGCCATCGGGCCCGTGCTGGAAGCGCTCCAGGTCGGGCTGCCGCCGGGCCGGGGCCCAGCGCCCGGCACCCTGCGGCCGAGCTTGCCGTTGCCCTCCTCCGCCTCGAGCGAGGCGAACTTGGGGCCCCTGCCGGCGTTGATTTCCTGCTCGGCGGCCGAGACGACATCCTCGACGGTCCCGGCCGCGGGCACCGTGGCCATCGCGGCTGCGGGCGTGTCGAACCGGCGCAGGAGAGGCGAGCTAGGCCCGGCAGTGTGGCTGATTACCTCGTCCGGCAGCCAGACCAGGGCGGTAAGCCCGCCTGTTGGAGCCGGGCGAAGCCGGACCCTGATCCCGTGCCGCGCGGCCAGCCGGGCGACCACGAACAGGCCCATCCGGCGGGAAACCGCGACGTCCACGACAGGCGGGTTGTCTAGCCGCCAGTTGGCGTGCGCCATCTCCTCGGCGCCCATGCCAACACCCTGGTCGGTGATGTCCAGTAGTACTCCGCCACTGCTCAGCAGGTGCCCGGCGACGACCACCGGCGTGTCAGCCGAGGAGAACGACGTCGCGTTCTCCGCCAGCTCGGCCAGCAGGTGGACGACGTCGTTGACCGCGTGGCCCCGCACCGAGATGCCTGGCTGCACGTTGAGCGTGACTCGCTCGTACTGCTCGATCTCGGACACCGCGGCGCGCAGCACGTCGACGAGAGCAACCGGCTGGTTCCACCGCCGCGTAGCCTCGTGGCCTGCCAGGACCAGGAGGTTTTCCGAGTTGCGCCGCATACGGGTCGCGAGGTGGTCCATCTGGAACAGGCTCGAGAGCCGGTCGGGCTCTTGCTCGCCCTGCTCGAGGTCGTCGATGAGCTTGATCTGCCGCTCGACCAGCGACTGGCTGCGGCGCGACAGGTTGACGAACATGGCGTTGACGTTGCCGCGCAGCGCCGCCTCGTTGGCGGCCAGCCGGATGGCCTCGCGGTGGACCTGGTCGAATGCCCGCGCCACTTCACCGATCTCGTCGGTGGAGTCGACGTCGATGGCTTCTACATCAAGCGCCACGGCCGCCGCCCCGTCGGAGTCGCTCATCTGGCGCACGGTCTCCGGCAGCCGGACGCCCGCCACCTCCAGGGCGCCAGACCGCAGCCGCCGCAGCGGCCGGACCATGGACCGGCCGATGACCGTGGTCAGCAGCAGCGCCACCAGCAGGACGATGAGCACCGCGGCGCCGACTGCGGCGGCCGTCACGATCGCGTCCTGCCGCAGTGCCGTCGCCCGGTCGATCGTCTGCGTCACGAGATCCTGCTGAAGGACGGCCAGGTCGGCGTCGGGTCCGGCCAGGAACACCGAGTAAACCTCGGTGGCATCGAAGGGGACCGGCTTCAGCGCCAGGCCGGCGGTGCCCTGGTTGATCGCCGTCTGCTCGTACTGCCTCGCGAAGTCGACCAGGCTGCCGACCACGGTGTTGTTGTACAGGTCGACCTGCTGCGGGGACGCCTCGACGTTAAATTCCGCCAGGTTCGCCGACTGCTCCGCCTGGGCGGCCTGGATCGCCGACAGGACGCCAGGCGTGAAGCCCTCGACCTGGTAGGTATAGGTAAGGAGGGCGCTCTGCTCAGCAACCTCGGCCCGGATCTGCGAGACCAGGCCAAGGGCGCGCACGTCGGTAGCAAGCTGCTGGTCGCCGCTGCTGAGTGCGATGTTGTCGTCGATTGCGAGCAGCTGGTCAATTAGATTCGTGTAGCCGCTCACGACCGCCAGCACCGGCAGCTGGGTGTCCCGCGCCTGCTGGCGCAGCTCAGGCAGCTCGTTGAGCAGGGCGGTGATGTTGTGCGCGTCGTTTTCAACCTGTGCCGGGTACCCGGAGCCGAGAGCCGCGATCTGCTTTTTCAGGTCATTTTCCCAGACCAGGCCCTGGCTCTCCGGCGTCAGAATGTTCTGGAGGTTGGGCGCCTCGTTCGCAGCACCCGAACCCCGGCCACCGCTACCGTCAACGGCAGTCGGACCGAGGGCGATGTAATAGGCCGTGAACAGCTGCTCACGCTCAAGGTCTCCCGCCAGCTGAGTAACGGACTGGCTGATGTTCGCCAGCTGCTCGACCTGCTGGTCAGAAAGCGCAGCCTGTACTGACGTGACGATGCTGATGGCACCGAGCACCACGGCCGCCAGCGTCGGGATGATGATCAGCAGGAGCAGCCGCGACCGGACGCGCCAGTTCTTGAGAGCCCGGCGGGATGCCGGGACGACTGGTTTCGCAGGTTGCGCATCCGCACCTGGTGCTGGCAGGGCCAGGACAGATTCGGCTGGATGACCAGCGGTCGGGCGGCCGGCCGTCTGCGCCCTCGGGCGCGCCTTCTTGTCTCGGGAGAGCACAGTCTCTGAACCCCTCACCTGCTGGTCGCGAAGCGGGCGCACGCCAGGACGGTGCGGGACACTACCGACACGGTCGAACCTCCCAGATCACGACTCTGCGTTGGGTGCAGTCACGCAGCCACGCGCAACTCTAGCCGGTAACCGGCTAACGTGCGCTAATACGTGCACGAAGCGGAAAAACCGATGTAACGTGACGTTTGCCCTGTCACCTGGCAGCATTAGGGTACTCTCAGCCGCATAGTCCGTGTTCAGAAACTGTCCGGATGCCCTCCGGAAACGCCGGACGATCTGCGAAAGCCCAGCGCCCGAGGAGAATCATGACGCCTAACCCGGCTGGCAGCCCAATGGGTCAGCAGCGGCGGCGGCCAACCGTGACCCGGCTCGTCCTCACCGCCACGGCCGGCTTTGCTCTCTTGCTGGCGGCCGGATGCTCGGGCGGCAGCAGCGGTACGAGCCCGGTCGCGGGGACCATCACGATTGCCGCGGTCCCGAGCGTGGACGACGCGCCGCTGTGGCTGGCCAAAGAGCGGGGCCTCTTCTCGGCGGCCGGGCTGAACGTGCAGATCAACGCCGTCAGCAGCGACGCGGCAGCGGTGGCCGAGGTTGCGAACGGCCAGGCGCAGATTGCCGCCAGCGATTACGGCAATATCCTCGCCTACCAGGCCTCTCCGAGAAACGTCGGCAACCCGCTGTACCTCGTGGCCGACGGCTACGACGCGGGCACGGGCAACGTGGAGGTCATGGTCGATCCGCCCTCCTCCACCAACCTGCACCCGATCACCAGCCCGTCGCAGCTAACGAACCGGAAGATCGGCATACCGAGTCAGCTGACCATCGACGCCAACGGCGCGCCCGCTGCCGATAGCTCGCCGACACCGACCGTTCCCGCCGGGTTCCCCAGCAGCCTCGACGCGGTCGCGGCATCCGCGGAGATCTCCGATTACCTGCTCAACGTCTCGCTGGTCGTTCACTGGCAGCCGATGTCGGAGCAGGAGGAACTCGCCGAGCTTCAGAGCGGGGCACTGAAGGCAGCCCTGCTG
>JASHUE010000222.1:0-7375 GCA_030040195.1 Streptosporangiaceae bacterium
ACAGCGCATCCGCGCGTGGCCGCGGTGCACTACCCAGGCACCTGCGCCCGCACACGCGACCTGGCCCGTGCGCAGATGCCGCGGGGCTTCGGGCCTTTGCTGTCCTTCGAACTGGATGGCGGCGCAGCCGAGGCCGATGCGGTGGTTACCGCGGCGCGGCTGATCGTTCCTGCGACCAGTTTCGGCGGCGTCGAGTCCAGCTGGGAACGTCGCGGCCGGTGGCCGGGCGAGTCCGCGCCGGACAGCCTGATCAGGCTCTCGGCCGGGCTCGAGCCCGCCGCTGACCTGATCGCCGACATCGATCAGAGCCTGCGGGCAGGATAGCCAGGGTGACCGACTATGCCGGCTTCGCGCCCTTCTACGACCGGATCATGGGGGATCGATCTGACGAGATCGAGCGGATCCAGTCCTATATCGGCCGGCACCGGCCCGAGGCGAGCACGCTGCTCGAACTCGGCTGCGGGACCGGCGCAATCCTGAGTGGACTGGCTAGCGGCCTGACGGTGACCGGGCTGGACCGCTCGCCACAGATGCTGGCGGTCGCGGCTGACCGGGTTCCCTCCGCCCGGCTGGTGCAGGCGGACATGACCAGCTTCCGGCTCTCGGTCACGTTCGACGTGGTGATCTGCGTATTCGACACGCTCAATCACCTGCCCGCCTTCGAGCTGTGGCTGGCGTTGTTCGATCGGGTGCACGAGCACCTTGCCGACGGCGGCCTGTTCATCTTCGACGTGAACACGACCGGCCGGTTGCGCGGCCTGGATGGCGCGCCGCCCTACCTCGACCAGTTCGACGGCAACCTCGTGCTGATGACGGTGCGGGCAGCCGGCGACCAGCTGTCGCTCTGGGAGACCCGGATATTCGAGCCGGAGCATGACGACCTCTACCGGCTGCACCATGAGCGCATCTATGAGTTGGGCGTCCCGCTCGGTCGGATCCGTTCGGCCCTGGCCGGCCGGTTCGATCTGCTGGAGCAGGAAAGCCTTGACCAGAGTCCGGTCAGCGACGAGTCAGACCGCGTCTTCTTCGCCTTCCGCCGACGTGCTGGCCTGCGGAGACGATCCGCGGAGGCCCCGCGCGGCCGGTCCTGATCGCGATCGGCTCGCCGTGGACTGGCAGCACAGCCGCGCTGCCAGCCCACGGCGTCTCACCGGCGAACTTGCCCGCCCACGCGCATCCGAAAGTTCCGTTGGCCTGGTTTAGCCCGCGAGCGCGGATCCCCCGTTGCGCGTACGCCCCCCGCGTGCTGGGCGTCCCGGACCAGCCAACCGTACGCGGGCAGACGGCGGTCGTGCGGCTGATCGTCGTATCGTCCCCGGCTACGGACAACCTCACTCGGTCTGGTGATTCGGCGGGAAATAACCGCGTCTGGTTGGCCTGGCGCGGATTCGCGGACCAGGCGGCTGGCGCGAGTCCGCGGAGAACGGCTGCGGCTAACGGCTCGCGACCGGCTGCACGAAGCTGGCGAACTCGCGTTCCAGTGCTGCCCTGGACCTGGCCCCTACGACCTCCTTGACCACTTGCCCGCCGGCGAACAGGCTCATCGTCGGGACGTGCAGGATGCCATACTTCTGCGTCGTCCGCGGATTCTCGTCGATGTTGAGCTTGACCACGTCGATGTCGCCTTCGTGCTCGGCCGCGATCACCTCAAGCACGGGGCCGACCAGACGGCACGGTGGGCACCACTGCGCCCAGTACTCCACGAGGACCGGCCTGGGACTGTGCTCCACCTCGGCCGCGAAGGTCTCGTCGGTCACGGTCCTGACTGAGCTCATCGGCGCTCCCCTTCCATGCTCGCCGTCACCTGGTGGTCGCCCAAGTGCAAGGCCGCGCAGTCGCGACCGCTGCCGTGCTCACAAACGCGCAGCAGCCGCCGCAGTCGGCACTTGACCAGCTCGAGCTCGTGAACCTGCCGTTCGACATCGGCCAGCTTGGCCTGCGCCGCGCTGACGATCTCCGCCGTCGAGTTCGCCTCAGCCGGGCCGAGCAGGTCGCTGATCTCGCCGAGAGTAAATCCGAGGCCCCTGGCCCGTCGGATGAACACCAGTCGTTCCTGGTCGGCTTCTGAGTACTCCCGGTATCCGGTTCCGGTGCGCGCCGGCTCTGTGAGCAGGCCCCGGCGCTGGTAGAAGCGCACAGTCTCGACGCCGACTCCGCTGGCGGCGGCCAGCTTGCCGATGGTCAGTCCAGCCATGCCGCAAAGTTACCGTCCGTACCACGGTACGGAGTCAAGCCCGCCACCGGCAGCCAGCCGAGCGCAACCCGGCGGTTACTCATGCGGAACCCTGGAACAGCCGGCGGTAGGCGTTGGGCGTGGTGGCCCTCCAGATGCGGAAGTGATGCCGGAGCGCGGTGGCGTTGCCGAACCCGGCCCGCTCCGCGATCCGGTCGACGGTCTCGCCGGATTCCTCCAGCAGTTGCTCGGCCAGCAGAATGCGCTGGCCGATGAGCCACCGCTGCGGCGTTGTGCCGGTCTCCTGGACGAATCGCCGGGCGAACGTCCGCGGCGACATGGCCGCAAGGCTTGCAAGCTCGCTGACCGAGACTTGCTGGTCGAGGTGACGCTGCATCCACTCGATCACGTCCGCGAGCGTGTCCCAGGACGGCGGGGCGATCGGCCGCTCGACGAACTGCGCCTGCCCGCCGTCCCGGTGGGACGGCACGACCATGCGGCGGGCGATGGCGTTGGCTACCCGGCTCCCTTGTTCCTGGCGCACCAGGTACAGGCAGGCGTCGATGCCCGCCGCCGTGCCTGCGCTGGTGATCACCTGGCCCTCGTCCACATAGAGAACAGAAGGATCGACCTTCGCGGCCGGATACATGATGGCGAGCTGCCGGGCGTGCCGCCAGTGCGTCGTGCACGCGCGGCCGTCGAGCAGCCCGGCTGCGCCGAGCACAAATGCCCCGGTACAGACGCTCAGCACGCGGCCACCGCGGGCGACGACCGCGCGAAGGGCGGCCAGCAGCGGCTCCGGCCAGTCGGCGCGAGTGCATCGCTCGTCGCAGGGCGCGGGAACGATGACCAGGTCGGCCCGGTCCAGCACCTCCAGGCCAACATCGGTCTGCAGGACGAAACCCACCTCGGACCGCAAGGGACCCGGCTCGCCGGCTACCACGCTGAACTCGTAACCGGGCAGTCCCTCCTCGGTCCTGTCCTGGCCGAAGACCTCGCACGGCACGCCGAGCTCGAAGGGCGAGAACCCGTCCAGGACCACAACCGCCACGTTTCTCAGCACGCTTACCATCATGCCCGCGGAATGGCAGGATGTCACGGTAGTGGGGCTGTACTGCCACTGTCGCCGGTCGGCGCCATCATCGATGCTGGACACATGAGCTACCGGGACCACATTCACCTGGACAAGGGGCCAGCAATCCACCGGATCGCCCGCGGCATCGCCGACGCGGTGGGCGAGGACCGGGAGGCGCAGCGCATGCTGCTTGACATGCGAATGAACCCGGCGCGCTACGTATTCAGGTCCGACAGCGCGCCCGACACCTACACGGACTTTCTGTGCTGGACCTCGGGCGTGCTGCTGCATGAGCCGTCGGCGCGCGAGCGCGCCTCGGGCCACCGCTACCTTCGATGACGTGGGCGGACCCGCGGCACAACCCGATCCATCCGCGCCAGCGCCCGGCCTCCCGGCCGCGTTCTGGCTCGGCGGTGGCTGCGGGTCAGGCAAGACGACAGCCGCCCGATGGGCCGCACTCCGCCTGGACCTCCGGTTTTATCCGGTGGATGGCCACAACTACGCGCACGCTGACCGCGCGGCATCGGGCGACTTCCCGTTGACCCTGGCCGTCAGCAGGCAAGGCGGTGCGGCCATGTGGCGACAAGAGGCGGCCAGCCTGGCCGAGTCGTTCGCCGCGGTGTCGGCCGAACGGGTTCAGATGGCTTGCGCTGACCTTCACGCCCTGGGCGCAGGCCCGACCGTCATCGTTGAGGGCCCGCAGCTATTCCCTGACCTCGTCGCCGGGCTGATGCGATCTCCACGCCACGGCCTGTGGCTGCTGCCGACGGCCGAGTTCGGTTACCGCGGGGTGGTCGAGCGGGGCGGCGGGCGACCGGGAGCGCCAGCGCATCCGGCAAGCAGAGAACGCCATGCACGTCAGGCAGTTGCTGGGCTGGTGGGCAGACATGGGCCCGGCCCGGATGCCGCAGCCGCCGGCGTTTCCGTTCAGCTGCGAGTGCGGGAAACCCGGATGCACGCAGCTGATCAAGCTGCCCGTCACCGAGTATGAGCGCCAGGCGGCTGTCGGCCCGGTAACCGGCATGCCGGGAGCGGACTAATGACGGCAGCACCCGCGCTGCGGTGGGCTGAGACGATGAGCGGGTGCCCCGGTACGCCATGCTGCTCCTGCCATCGGCTAACCGCGTTTACGCGGACGCGGCGGCCGCGCTCGCGCAGACCGAACTCGCAATCCTCTCCACGGCGGTGCTCGGCGGCGACATCGGCGCGATCGATGTGGCCGCGATCGGCGGCGTGCCCTACGTCACGTTCGAGGCGGCGGCCCTCGGCGGTCAGAGCACTGCCTTCCTGGCCAACCTCTCAGCTGGCTACGCGCTCTTCGAGATGCGCGACGGGTTGCTGCGGCCAGTCCCCATGCGCGCGTTCGATCGCTACGACGATGACCTGATCACCATTCAGAAGTACCAGGGCAAGACGAACGAGCAGTTCACCAAGCTGCTCCTGAACGTAACGGTGCTGTCCTCCGCGTTCGCGAGCGACATGCTCACCCGCCGGCTGTCCGTTCTCGATCCGCTGTGCGGCCGCGGCACGACGCTGAACCAGGCGCTCATGTACGGGTTCGACGCGACCGGGATGGACCTGGATCACAGGGATTTCGAGGCGTACGCGGCGTTCATCAAGGCGTGGCTGAAGCGCAAGCGGGTCAAGCATCACTGCGAGTACGACGGCCCGGTCCGCCGCGACGGCAAAGTGATCGGCAGGCGACTGCGGATCAACATGGCCGCCAGCAAGGACGCCTACAAGTCCGGCGCCACCCAGCTACTTGACATCGTCAACGCGGACACGACCAGGGCGGCGGAGTTCGTCCGGCCGTCGACGATCGATGCGCTGGTGACTGACGCCCCTTATGGCGTCCAGCACGGCAGCCGGACGACGGCGCAGGGCCTGGCGCGAAAGCCGCTGGACCTGCTGGCGGCCGCGGTGCCGGTCTGGGCGACCCTGCTGCGGCCCGGCGGTGCGGCCGGAATCGCGTGGAACACCCTGGTCGCCCGCCGCGATGACGTGGCGAGCATCCTCGCAAACGCGGGCCTGCGCCCGCTTGAGGACCCGTCCTACCAGGCCTTCCGGCATCGAGTGGACCAGGCGATCGTTCGCGACATCCTCGTCGCCCGCAAGCCGGAGCAAGCCGATGGCCGGCGCTAGAAGTCGATCCTCATCACGACGCGCCGCGGCGTGGGCTTGCTGACCTCGGCGAACCCGGCATCGGCGAACATGTTGCGGCTGCCGACGTACAGCTCGCCCCAGGTGATCTCCTGTCCCGGCTGGGTGGTCATGGGGTAGGCCTCGATCGCGCGAGCACCGCGCTCGCGGGCGAAGCCGACGGCGGCAGCGGCAAGTGCGCCGGCAACCCCGCGGCGGCGGAATCCGGCCCTGGTCACAAAGCAGGTCACGGCCCAGACGCCGTCGTCGGCCCGATCCTCGTTGCGGCCGGCCCACACCACCCGGCTACCCAGCAGGTGCACGTACACCGGGCGGGGCTCGACCGCGCACCAGCCGGCCGGCTCGGCGCCGAGATAGGCCACAAGCCCGCTGGTGGTGCGGGCCCTCGGATGGCCGCACGCGGACTGCTCCCGCAGCCGATCCGCCCGCTCGTCGACGCGCATGGCACGCCACTGGGCGGGTGTCGTCTTGAAGTACTGGCACTGGCATCTGGGCGGGTCGCCGCGCGTCCCGAAGATGGCCTGCAGGTCCTCCCAGGACGCCTTGTTCGCGGGCACGACCGAGATAGCCTCGCCGGGATGCCCTGCCGTCATGACGTTCCCGAGCGGAGTGCTCTCGCGGCGTGTGGCGGCCATGGGACGGCGATCAGCCCTGCTCGCTCGCGGGACCAGAAGTCGGCGCGGACGCCGGCACGGGCAGGACGCAGACCATTCCCTCGCTGTACCCGGCCGAGGAGATGTCCAGGGCCCGGTTAAAGCGGCCGCGCATGTTCTCCAGCGCGATCACGTGAGTCAACTCCACGATCTGCTGGTCGCTGAACTGCTCGCGCATCCTCGCGAACAGCTCGTCGGGAACGTCGGCGGGCGTGCCGCACATGCCGACCGCGTAGTCCATGACCAGCTTCTCTTGTTCGCTGAAGACATCACTGGTGCGGTAATTCGGCATCGCCAGCAGCTTCTCATCGCTGAGGCCGGCCTGGCGGGCTATCTGCGACCCGAGGTCCATGCAGTACTCGCATCCGGTCATCGTGGCCGCCTTCAGCTCGGCCAGGTACCTGATGCGGTTGTCGACCAGACCGAGCTTGCCGGTGGCCTGCTCAAGCCGGCCATAGGCCATCAGGACTCCCGGGAGGTAGGCGTACATACCGAGCGCCGTTACCGTTTCCGCCGGCGCCCGGCCAGCAAGCTTGGCGAGAAAGCGTTCGGTGAAGAAGTACGCCAGTTTCACTCGCAGTCCGCCCTGGCTCGCGGTGATTCCTGGAAGGCGTGCCATTTCCGCTGTCTCCTTCGCGTAGTGCCCGAGGACGCGGTCGCGCTGCGGTTCGGCCGTGTCCTGGCAGTGTGACACGGACCGCCGACGGAATATGAGGCTCTGCTGACTGCATCAGCGCGAGACGGCCTGGCCAATGCGCTCGATACCCTTGACGCGGGACCTGAGCTCCCTCGTACCCCCCGACATCGGAGAGGTCATGCACGAGGATGCCCAGCACCGCGCCACCGAGTTCCTCAAAGAGCTCTACGCCGCCGGTGACATCGACGCGGGACGGTTCGACACCAGCGTCACCCGGATACTTGCCGCCAGAACCGAAGCCGAACTCGCGGAGATCGTCTGGTCGCTGCCATCGCCCATGGCGCTCACCAGCCCCGACCGCCGACTCGCGGAGCCGCTGGAGATCCACTCCGGCACGGGGAGGCTGCGCCTGACCGGTCGGTGGCAGGTCGCCAGGCAGACACACGTCAGCGCCGACCTGGGCAGCATCAGGATCGACCTCACGGAAGCCGAGTTCGACGACAACGTCATCGACCTGCACGTCTACACCGGCTGGGGAAGCATTACGATCATCGTTCCGCGCGGCGCCGGGGTCCAGATCACCCGCCACCGGGGTGGCGTTGACTCGCGGCTGGAGCCGCCGGTGCCCGGGCTCCCGCTGATCCGGCTCGCCGTGACCACCAACATCGGCAGGATCC
>JASHUE010000223.1:0-8031 GCA_030040195.1 Streptosporangiaceae bacterium
CGCTGGCTCCGGTTGCGGCCCGGAGTTATGCCGACGGGACCAGCGGAGCCAGCCTGCCAGCCGCGGTCGGCGCCCGCGCGTCCGGCCAGGGCGGGTCAGGCCGGGGTGAGTCAGGCCGGGGTGAGTCAGGCCAGGGCGAGTCCGGTGGCCGTCCGTTGAGCCAGCCTCGCGGCACCGAGCCGCTGGCGTTCATGAGCGCCACGGTCGGCGGGCACCCGGCGGCTCACAGCCGGGTCCGGCCGCTGCGGCTCCTGGTCGCCGCGGGCGGGGCCCTCGTCCTTGCCTGCGTCGCGGCGGCGACGGCGCTGCTCGCCACCCGAGCGAGCGGGCCGACCAGCTTTCAGTTCGCTCAGCAGGACTTCCCCGGTGGCCTGACGCTGCGTCAGGCCTGGTCTCTCACCGGGCCTGACGGGTCGTTGCTCGAGGTGACGATGACGGCGGCCAACACCACCGCCGCGCCGCTGACGGCCCAGCTCGAGGAGCCGGTGCCAAGCGCGGTGGCGGCCGACCCGCACCAGCTGACGTTCCATCCGGCGGCCAAGCTGCTGACCGCCAGCCGGGTGGCCGTGTGGGACCTGTACCTGCCGCCCCGGCACTCGGTCGTCGTGCGCTACCAGGCAGCCGAGCCGCCGGACGGAGCGAGCCAGGCCAGGCTGCTGCGGCTGGCGGGGGCATTCGCAGCGGTGTCGGGGCAGGAGGTCCTCGAGCCGATCACGCCAGGAGGCGTGCTGCAGTCGGTGATGATCACGCCAGCCAGCCTTCGGCTGACGGTCGGCCAGAGCGCCAGCCTGACCCTGTACGGAGACTTGTCGAACGGCAGGCGGGCGGGCGCGAGGATGCTGGCCGGGGCGGTCTGGACGACGGCAGATCCGGCCGTCGCCGCCGTGAGCTCCCGTGGCCTAGTGCTTGCCGAGTCCGCCGGAGTGACCGAGGTGACCGCCCGCGTCGGGCACATTCGCGACTCAGTGATCGTGACCGTTCTCGGTCTGGGCGCGGGTCCGCCGGTACCCGGCTACGGCGGCAGCCCGCCGCCCGGCGGGTCGAGCAGCTCGCCCTCGCCGTCGCCGAGCCTGACGCCATCGCCCACCCCGACGCCGTCGGGCAGCCCCAGCCCGACGCCGAGTTCGACGCCGAGTACGACGCCGACGCCCACCCAGTCCGCGGCGGCCAGTTACCCGGTCCGGTGACGGCTGGTAACCGGCGTCGGCTAGACTCGCCCCATCATGACTGGCGGCCTGCTTCTTCCTGGCCGCGGCGAGGCCCGGTAACCACTCCGGTCGGCCCCTCGTCGCGGGCCGTTTAGCTGCGCCGACCGAAACCGAGCGGTTCCGATCCGACCCCAGGAGCAGCACAGTCATGAACAATTCCGCGTTCCGGCAGCGCCCGTCGGGCATGCCCTGCCACCGTTACGCCTCGTTCCCCTCCGTAGCCCTGCCTGATCGCCAGTGGCCGTCACGGGCGATCACCGCCGCGCCCAGGTGGCTGTCGACCGACCTGCGGGACGGCAACCAGGCGCTGATCGACCCGATGAACGCCGCCCGCAAGCAGGCCATGTTCGAGTTGCTCGTGCGGATGGGCTACAAGGAAATCGAGGTCGGGTTTCCGGCCGCCAGCCAGACCGAGTTCGACTTCATCCGGGGGCTGATCGAGAGCGGGTCCGTGCCCGACGACGTGCGGATCTCCGTGCTCACCCAGGCCAGGGAGGAGCTGATCGAGCGCACCATCCAGTCGCTGGCCGGCGCCAGGCAGGCCACTGTGCACCTGTACAACGCGGCCGCACCGATCTTCAGGAAGGTCGTATTCGGCTGGGAAGGCGACGGCCGGGAAGAGTGCAAGGCGGTCGCCGTCGAGGGTACCCGCGCGGTGATGAAGTATGCCGAGGAGTACCTGGGCGGCACCGACTTCGGCTACGAGTACTCGCCGGAGATCTTCATGGACACCGAGCTTGACTTCTCCCTGGAGATCTGCGAGGCGGTCATGGACGTGTGGGAGCCCGGCCCGGACCGGGAGATCGTGCTCAACTTGCCGTGCACGGTCGAGCGGTCCACGCCGAACGTGTACGCGGACCAGATGGAGTGGATCAGCCGCAACCTGTCCAGGCGCGATCACATCGCGCTGTCGGTGCACACGCACAACGACCGCGGCACTGCCACCGCGGACGCGGAACTGGCCCTGCTGGCGGGCGCCGAGCGGGTCGAGGGCTGCCTGTTCGGCAACGGCGAGCGGTCGGGCAACGTCGACCTGGTCACGCTCGGCCTCAACCTGTACAGCCAGGGCATCGACCCGATGATCAACTTCAGCGACATCGACGAGATCCGCCGGACCGTCGAGTACTGCAACGGGATCGGCGTGCACGAGCGCCACCCGTACGCGGGCGACCTGGTTTACACCTCCTTCTCCGGATCGCACCAGGACGCGATCAAGAAGGGCTTCGACAACATGGAACGGCAGGCGGCCGCGGCCGGGAAGGCGGCCAGCGACCTGCCCTGGTACATGCCCTACCTGCCGATCGACCCCAAGGACGTGGGCCGCTCGTACGAGGCCGTGATCCGGGTTAACTCGCAGTCGGGCAAGGGCGGCGTCGCCTACATCATGAAGGCCGATCATCATCTGGACCTGCCGCGGCGCCTGCAGATCGAGTTCAGCCAGGTCATCCAGCGCCACACCGACAGCCAGGGCGGTGAGGTGGACGCCGCCCTGATGTGGCAGATTTTCTCCGCCGAATACCTTGAGCCCGGTCCGCTCGTGCTCCTCAGCTACTCGTCAGAGAGCCACGACGGCGTCGAGCACGTGACCGCCACCGTGCGTGCTTCCGGGGTCGGGCACATCTTGAGGGGAACGGGCTCGGGTCCGATCGCGGCCTTCTGCGACGCGCTCTCGGCGATAGATCTCGGTCTGGGCGGGGTACCAGTGCGCGTGCTCGATTACGCCGAGCACGCCCTCACCCCGGGGCGGGATGCGGAGGCCGCGGCCTACCTGGAGATCCAGGTCGGGGAGCGGGTGCTCTGGGGAGCCGGGATCAGCTCGTCGATCACGATGGCCTCGCTGCACGGCGTGATCAGCGCGCTCAACCGGGCTTATCCGCGCCGGTAGAAGGGCTCGGCGCGGGCGGCGATCCACTGGTCGATCTGGTCGGGCTCGCTCTCGCCGGGGAACGTCACGTCGATGGGATACCCGGCGTCGTGCCTGGCCGCCTGGGCGGCCCGCTCCAGCGCCGTGACCACCGCGTCCGTGACCGCGGCGTCCGCCGGGTCATCCAGGGTGACCGAGATGATCATGCCCTCCCCGGAGAACCTGACCGACAGCCAGGCCGCCGAGGCCTCGGCTGCCTGCGGGATGCCGGCCAGCGCGGCCCGGATCTCGGTGAGCAGGCGCTCGGGCGCGGCCGGCAGCGGGCCCAGGCTGACCCGGTCCTGGTCGCCGGCCGACGCGTCGACCGCGAGGAAGCCCACGCCCGGCGGGTAGATCGGGACGCTCTGGGTCGCGCCGGCGTTCAGCGCGATGCCGACGCCCGTCGGCAGCAGCCTGGCCAGGTCGGCGGCCACAACTACGGCGTGCGGGATCTGGCCGGCCGAGGCGATGAGTAGCTCCGGCGAGGTGTAGGCGGGCACGAACTCGCTGCCCAGGTAGGTGACGGTGGGCAGTTCGACCGCGCCGCTCACGGTCACGGCGGACCGGTCGTCGGGCAGCGGTAACCAGAGCCTGGCCGCCCTGAGGGTCTCCAGCAGCTCCCCGATCTTGGTCGCATCCTGGGTGGCGGCGGTTAGCGCCCACTCGACTGTGTGTGCCGGGGGACCCGGTGGAGGTGTGGCAGTGTTGCTGTCGGTCGCGACGCCGATATCTAAGGGCACCTGACGGATAGTAAAGGTTCGGAGGCTGTGCGTAGTGGCAAACGCGCCGAGCGCCGTGCGCTGGATCGAGGTTGACCCCGGCCGGATCGAGGGCTGGCTCGACTCGTTCGGTCGTAAGCACGGCGGCGCGCGCTCCGAACCAGGTCCTGAGGTCGTCATGATCCTGGCCGCCGACGGCTCGGTTGCCGAGTGCCACCCGCCGTTCCCGCCGCTGCCGGCCGGGAGCAGGGGAACGGGCGCGGAACTCGCCGCCCACGCGACCGCGCCGCGCACCGTGGGAGTGCTGCTCGTGCGCCTCGGCGGATACGCCGCCGGCATTTTCACCGGGCCGGACGCCCGTCTGACGGCCTCGAAGGTCGGCAGCCGCCTTGTCCACGGCCGCAGCGCCGCCGGGGGCACGTCGCAGCACCGCTTCGCCCGGCGCAGGGAAAAGCAGGCGAATGAGGCGCTGGCGGCAGCCGCCGACAACGCCCTGCAGGTATTCGGCCAGTTCGCCGGCCGGCTCGACGCGGTCGTGCTCGGAGGGGACAAGCGCGCCATCGCCACGCTGCGTTCCGATGCGCGGCTTGAGCCCTATTTCGCGATCGCCGTGGACCGGTTCCTGACCGTCCCCGATCCGCGGCTGACCGTGCTCCGGGCCACACCGCGGGCGTTCCGGTCGATCCGGGTCCGCCTGACCGAGACGGCTGGCTAAGCCGGATCGGTGAGCGTCAGCTCGAGGAACACGCGCTCGGCCGGGGCCGGCCCGCGGCGCAGCATCCGGCTGACCCGCCCCGACCACATGATCGCGCGCAGCTGCAGCCCGTACTTGGCCAGGAACAGCGGCCAGATCTCGGGCCGGTCGGCAAGAGCCACGACCTGCGCCCTGGCCGGCACCGCCGGGCCGGCGAGCTTGCCGCGGGCGGTGCACGGCGCGATGGTGACCTCGGGATTGCGGCGGATCCGCCTGGCCTTGCCGGTCTGCGCGCCGGTCCAGACGTAGAGCCGGCCGCCGCTGGCCGTGACCCAGACCGGCGTCGCGACCTGGCGGCCGTCGCGCCGGTAGGTGGTGATGCTGACGTACCGCTGCTGACCGAGGTCTGCCATGGCGCCATCATGCCGGAAATACGGTTGCCCGGCCTGGCCGTGGCTTGGGTAAAATTGCCCCGTGCAACCTCTCCTGACGTGACGCAGCCCCCCGTCCCAGGGGTGACCTCTGCCCTGCGCCCGAGCTGCATCGCTATCTGTCAGGAGTGACTTCCCGTGATTTCCGCACGCGACATTGAGCTGCGCGCTGGCTCGCGTCTGCTGCTAGAGCGCGCGACTTTCCAGGTATCGCCTGGCGACAAAATCGGCCTCGTCGGCAGGAACGGCGCGGGCAAGACGACCCTGGCCCGCGTGCTCGCGGCCGAGGCGCTGCCGGCCGCCGGGTCCGCCCAGTCGGGTGGCTCCGTCGGCTACCTGCCGCAGGACACCAGGACCGGTGACCTGGACGCGCTGGCGGTCGACCGGATCCTGTCCGCCCGGGGTCTGGACGCGCTGCTGGCCGCCATGCGCGACGCCGAACTGCAGATGGCCGACGCCAACCCAGGGCAGCGCGACGCCGCGGTGCGCAGGTACGGGCACCTGGAAGAGCGGCTCACGGTGCTCGGCGGCTACGCCGCGGAATCCGAAGCGGCGTCGCTGGCCAACAGCCTCGGCCTGCCGCAGAAGGTGCTGAAGCAGCCGCTGCACACGCTGTCAGGCGGGCAGCGGCGGCGGATCGAGCTGGCCAGGATCTTGTTCAGCGGTGCGGACACGCTGCTGCTCGACGAGCCGACCAACCACCTCGACGCCGACTCGGTGAGCTGGCTGCGCGATCACCTGCGCGCGTTCCGCGGTGGCCTGGTCGTGATCAGCCACAACACCGAACTGCTCGACGCCGTGGTGAACAAGGTATTTCACCTCGACGCGGACCGCGGCGTGCTCGACATCTACAACCTGGGCTGGAGGGCCTACCTCGACCAGCGCGAAACCGACGCGCGGCGCCGTCGCCGCGAGCGGCTGAACGCGGAGCGGCAGGCGACCGCGCTGCAGGCGCAAGCGGACAAGATGCGCGCCAAGGCGACCAAGGCCAAGGCGGCCCAGAACATGGCCAAACGGGCCGAGAGGCTGCTGGCCGGGGTCAGCGCGGACCGCGCGTCAGAGAAGGTGGCGAAGCTGCGGTTCCCCGTGCCCGCGCACTGCGGCAAGACGCCGCTGGCCGCTCAGCAGTTGTCGAAGTCCTACGGTTCGCTCGAGGTCTTCACCGACGTGGACGTGGCCGTGGACCGGGGGGCCAGGCTGGTCGTGCTCGGCCTGAATGGCGCGGGCAAGACGACGCTGCTGCGGCTGCTGGCCGGGCTTGAGGAGCCCGATACCGGCGAGGTGCTGCCGGGCCACGGGCTGCGCCTCGGGTACTACGCGCAGGAGCACGAGACGCTAGATAACGACCGCACGGTGCTGGAGAACATGCGCTCTGCGGCACCGGACCTGGCCGAGAGCGAGCACCGCAGCCTCCTCGGCTCGTTCCTGTTCTCGGGCGACGACGTGGCCAAGCCCACGGGGGTGCTGTCGGGCGGCGAGAAGACGCGGCTCGCGCTGGCCCTGCTGGTCGTGTCGGGCGCGAACGTGCTGCTCCTGGACGAGCCGACGAACAACCTGGATCCCGCGAGCCGGGCGGAGATCCTGTCCGCGCTGCGCAAGTTCACCGGAGCCATTGTCCTGGTGACCCACGATGAGGGCGCGGTCGACGCGCTCCGGCCAGAACGGGTCGTGCTGCTACCCGACGGCGTCGAGGACGCCTGGAGCGAGGAGCTTGCTGACCTGGTCGCTCTTGCCTGACGGAATGGCCAGGAAGACCGCCGCGAAAAAGAAAGATCTTTTTCGCGGGGAGTGGGTAGCCGATCACCCGCTAATGAGTGATCATGGCGAGATACGGTAGCGCAGCGCCAGTCAAGTTCACCGGGAGGAACGCGTGACCGAGACTCTCAAGAAAGGCACCCGCGTCACCGGTGCCGACCGGACGAAGCTCGCCGGCGATCTGAAGAAGCGGTACACGGCCGGCGAGAGTATTCGGTCGCTCGCGGCCTCGACCGGGCGCTCCTACGGTTTCATTCACCGCATCCTGAGCGAAAGCGGCGTCGCGCTGCGCGGCCGTGGCGGGGCCACCAGGGGAAGGGCCAAGTCAAAAGCCTGAGCCAGCCTCGCACCGCGGGGGGATTGGGGATCGTTCCCGCGGCAAGAACCGCGCAGGAATGGCTGTCGTCCCTCTGGCAAGTGCCGTGCTGCCCAGTGGATCGGTGACTCATGCCTGCTGACGAGAATGTCCTGCCAGCGGCCGGCCTGCGCTGGAGCCTGCAGGACCGCGTCGCCACCATCACGCTCAACCGCCCAGAGCGCCGCAACGCGATGACGCCCACGATGTGGTACGGGCTGGCCGAGATCGGCGGGAAGATACTCGAGGACGCGAGCATCAGGGTGGTCGTGATCCGGGGCGAGGATCCGTCCTTTTGCGCGGGAATCGACCTGCGGATGTTCAGCCCGGAGGGCGCGCCGGGGGAGGACCGGGGCCCTGGCGTCGACGACCCCGGCTTCGGCGAGCATATCCGCGGCTACCAGGAGGGCTACCTGTGGCTGCGCGACGAGCGGATCGTCTCAATCGCCGCCGTCCAGGGACACGCGATCGGGGCAGGCTTCCAGCTCGCCCTGGCCTGCGACCTGCGGGTGCTTGCCGACAACGCCAGGCTGTGCATGAAGGAGCCGGCGCTCGGCCTGGTTCCCGACCTCACCGGCACCAAGCCGCTGGTGGAGATCGTCGGGCGGCCGCGCGCGATCGAGCTGTGCCTGACGGCCAGGACGGTCGACGCGGACGAGGCGCGCGAACTGCGGCTGGCCGAGTACGTCGTGCCGGCCGCCGACCTGGGCGCGAAGGTCGATGACCTAGCCCGCCAGCTAACCTCCACGGACGTCGCGGCGGCCAGGGCAACGAAGGCGCTGCTGGCCACGGCAGCGGCCAACTCCCTGGAAGAGCAGGCCGCCGCGGAGCGCGCGGCCCAGGCCATACTGTTGCGTAATATGCGGGGGGCTACGGGGGGTCGTCCCCCCGGGTGAGCACTGCCGCGTAATATGCCGGGGGCTACGGGGGGTCGTCCGCCTGAGTCGGCACTGCGCGCACGCGCGC
>JASHUE010000224.1:0-3702 GCA_030040195.1 Streptosporangiaceae bacterium
CGGTGGATCCTCCTAGCTGATGCCAGGCACCGGGCCGGAGGCGCTCCCGGGCTGACAGCCTCTTAAGTGCTCTTGCGGTTATTAAGCCGCGAGGGCGAGGCTAGTGCGCGTTGTCTTGGCACTTATTGGTTTGCGGTCACAGTGTTAACGAGGTTATGTCCGCCATCCTCGGCCCGCTTCCCCTGGATCAACCACCGAAGTCGAAGCCAGTCACCCCCTCTTGAGTTGTAACCCACCACGGTACCGGACGCTTCCCGGCGCGTCGAACACGGGAGCTTTAGGTAGAAAGCGCAGAATGCCCGACGGGCCATCCGCAGAGCGCGGACCCCATCGGGCATCCACCGGAGGTGATGAGACACCCCCGTGGGCGCTGGCGGTGGCCGAAGATGCACCCACGGGGGCTTGACCGGCAGGGTCGGGGCCGGTCCCAAGGCCGGGCCTCCCCCGAGATGAGGCCCGGTTCCCATCACGACGACTGGGCCGCAACCCCCCAAGCGGCACCCCAGTCACTAGGAAAGACGCCGATGCGGATACAGATGGTTGCTTGGAGTTACTAAAAGGGTGTTCATGAACTGGTCAGGATCCAGTGCGAATGTTCCGCAAGAACGCTCCCGCCACCGAGGCCGCCGAGTCCGAGGGCGACTTGACCAGTTCTGCTACCGCAAAAGCGATATCTCCCTGGTACCCGACGAACCAGCTAATGCTCAGGTTGCCCTTGCCCCCGAATCCCGCGTTCCCGACCTGACCGTAGACGTTTCCGCCGATGTTCGCGGCCGAGCCCGATCCGTGGGTCACGGCGTCGTGCATGAGGCCCTGCAGCTCCGACAGGACCTGCGGGCTGATCGTTTCCTTGGCTGCCGCGACGCTCGGACCTGAGGATTGCGGGCCGGCCACGAGCGATGGGGCGTGCCAGCGCCCCGAGTCGGCAGTCCCCGCCGCCAGGGCCATTGCCAGCGGGCTGACGAGCACGTCGCCCTGGCCGATTGCGTCGGCGGCGACCTTGCCCTCCCCCGCCTCCTGGCCTATGGTGCCGGAGAAATAGCCGGTGAGCGGCAGCTGCCACTGCGCGCCGATGCCGAACTCAGTTGCGGCGAACGAAAGCTGTGACTGGAATGACGGGATCTCGGACAGGACCGTGAAGGCGGTCGAGCAGTGCAGCGAAAAGTCCTTGTCGAAGGTTGAGTTCGTCCGCAGGCTGACCGGGTCAGCGGGGACGTTGGAGAAGTCGCGGCCATTGACCTGGCTGCTCGGCGAGCACCCGATCTTGCTCGCGGGCATGACGCGACCGGTCGCCAGCAAGGCCGCTCCAGAGACGATCGTGAATGCCTGGCCCGGCTGATATTCGCCACCGAGCGGGCTCAGCTGCGGCATTCCGGCGGCCTGGTGGCTTGAGACCGCGAGAATCTTGCCCGAGTTGGCCTGGACCGCGACAAGGACCGCCGACCCAGACAAGCCTGCTAGGGCGCTGTTGGCTGCCAGCTGATCGCCGTAACTCAGCGTGGTGCGCACCGGCGTGCCACGCAGCCCCTGCCATCGCTGCGGCTCGGACGGCTCATTACCCTTCGCGTTCTCGATGACCACCGCCGTGGTGGGCGTTCCGGCCAGCCGCGACTGGAACGTCTGCTGCAACCCAGACAGTCCCACGGTCATGCCCGGCCGATAGGGCACTCCGTCCTCACGAAGAATCTGCGCCGTCTCGGTTCCGACCGCGCCCACCACATCCGGGGCAACGCTGTCATAGAGCCGCTCCCGAATGTGCCGAATCTGGATACCGGGAATGCCCACGAGCCGACTGCGCAGGCTCGCGTACCTGGCTGGAGTCAGAGTGAACAGCTCCTGGAACTGATTCGAGAGCGACGCCCTGATCTGTCCGGCTACCTGAGCGGCCGGGAGGTCAGGCAGTTCCAGCGCGGCGACCAGGCGCTCGGCGAATGTCAGGACCTCGTTACCGTGCAGCTGATTCGGGATCACGCCGATCAGGTACGTGCTGGATGGCACCGAAAGCGGCTGGCCGTCCGATGCGAGGAGCGCAGCCCGCGGGTACGCCTCCTGAACCACGGCCAGCCTGTCGCCAGCGCGCAATTGCGGCACGATCACAGACGGGCTCCAGACAACCCGCCAGGTCGACCCCGACTCCTGAAGGCGGAACCTGCCACTGTACGTCCACTGCAGGCCGCTTGAACCGAGATCGATCGACGCGTCGAACAAGGCGACCGCGGCGTTGCCATCCTGGCTGATACGGCCCATGCTCAGCACCAGATCGGTGGCATCGAGGTTGTCGTACGCGCTGCTGAGCTCTGCGGCCACGGCCTGCGGCTGTCCCGTCGTGAGAGCCGCTGCCCCTTGGTAGTTGCCCTGCTCCCAGTCGAGCAAGAACTGATAGACGGTCGGCTCGGCTGACGAGCCGCCGCCGCGGACCAACCCGACGGCGACCAGTGCGCCGATAACAATCACTACCGATGCGCGCTTGAGCATCGGCCGCGACCGCAGTGCCACCCCGAATACCCCGGTCTTGCCGTCCCCGTCCCTGGCCTTCTTGGTCAGGGATACACGCATCGGCGGCCCGGGCCGCGGAGCACGATGCGCCCCGGCTCGCGGATTGCGGTTACCGCTGCGAAGCGCCATGTGCCACTCCGCTATCTCCGCCGCCGCAGCTCACGGTCGACCTCTCGGGCTGCGTCCCGCTTCGCCAAGTCGTGTCGCTTGTCGTAGCTGCGCTTGCCGCGCGCCAGTCCCAGCTCGATTTTCACCTTCCCGTCCTTGAAGTACAAGGACAGCGGGACTAGCGTCAGTCCGCGCTCTCTGGTCGAGCTAGCCAGCCGGTCGATCTCTTTGCGGTGCAGCAGCAGCTTGCGAACGCGCCGCGGCTCGTGATTGGTCCAGGTGCCCTGCGTGTACTCCGGGATGTGTACCCCGTGCAACCAGGCTTCACTGTCAGTAATGACGGCGAATCCGTCGCCCAGCGAAGCCCGCCCCGCCCGCAATGACTTGACCTCGGTCCCGGTCAGCACGAGCCCGGCCTCGACGGTGTCCTCGATCGTGTAATCATGCCGGGCACGCCGATTCCTGGCGATGATCTTCGTGCCTTGCTCGACGGCCACGGGTCAACCAGGTCCAGGCGCGTCAGACACGCAGGTAGCGCCTGAGTGTGAGGAAGGACGTGGCACCGCAGATGAGCAGGCCGGTGATCAGCGCGATAATGATCACCTCGGCGAGGTCGGTCGTGGTGAGCGTCACCCCGTAAGGGAAGTACGACTGCAGGCCATTGAGCCAGAGCGCCTTCACCGCGACCAGCAACCCGGCCGAGACCAGCCAGCCGATGAAGCCAGCAACCATCCCCTCGACAAGGAACGGGAGCTGCACGTAGAAGTTGGAGGCTCCCACCAGGCGCATGATCGAGGTCTCCCGGCGCCGGTTGAATGCTGACAGCCGGATCGTGTTCGCGACCAGGAGGATCGCGGCCACCAGCAGGAAGATCGCGATGATCACGACCGCAGTTCGCGCGCCGTCGAGCAGCTTGTAGAAGTTATTCAGGATGGAGGCGTCATCTACTACCTGGGCCACGCCCGCGAGACCGTCAACGCTGTTCGTCACCGACACGGCGTCGGCCTGGGTGTTCCTGAGCCTGATCTCGAATGAACTCGGGATCTCATCGGGCGAGGTGTACTTGACCAGCGTGGGGCTGTCGGCGAACTCCTGCTT
>JASHUE010000225.1:0-5918 GCA_030040195.1 Streptosporangiaceae bacterium
TGCCCAGCCTGAGACGGACACGCCCAGGGCCACGAGGATGGCGAATCCGAGCACGGTGTTGGGCGCACTCGCCCCTTGGCTGAGTGCGACCCCGGCTCCGATCACCGGGACCGAGAGTCCTACGTACAGCGCGATGACCAGGGCCGAGGTCATCGCGATGCGGCTCTCTGGCGGGCTCGCCGCGAGCACGAGCCCGGTGGTGCCCTTGAAGACGGCACCGGAGCCCGCGCCGATCAGCCCGCCCGCGACCAGGAACAACGGGAGGCTTGGCGCCGGGAGCCGCACGGAAACGACAAGCAGCACGAGACCTGCGAGCATCGAGATCGTGCCGAGCGCGAGCACCCGCGAGGCTGGCAGCCCAACGGTGGCGAGCTGGGACGCCACGCCGCAGGAGAACACCACGAAGAGGGTGGCACCGGCAAGCGCGTGCGAGGGATGGCGCAGCGTCGTCGCGAGGAAGAGCCCTGACAGCCCGGCGAACAGGCCATTGGCCGCGAAAGCCGCGAGGGTTCCGGCCGCTGCCGGGACCGGAAGCCGGACCGGCCGTCTCGAGCCCCGCGCACTCACCGGTGTCGCTCGTGCTGCCGGCGCGCCCGTCTCGGGCGAGACCCGCAGGCCGGCCAGAGCGATTGCCCCCAGCGCCACGAACACCAGGTAGGGAACGACCAGCGGCTGGCCGGCCCACTCGGCGAGGCAGCCGGCGATCAGCGGGCCGATTCCCAGCCCGCCCACGGTCACGGAGGTACCGATGAGCTGAGCGCGGGCGGCCGAAGCCTTCGGATCCGCGCGCAGGCGCAGTTCGATGAGGTAGGTGATCGCGGTTCCCGATGCCAGGCCGACTGCCAGCCCGGTGAGGAAGCGCCCGATCAGAAGTCCCGGCAATGCCTTCCATACCGCGAGCAAGCCCACGGAAATCATCATCGTCGCGACCGAGCCGAGCATCACGCCGCGCCGGCCCACTCGGGCGACGAGGAAGCGGTCACCGAGCAGCGCGGCGATGGTCCCCCCGGCGAAGATTGCGAAGACCACGGTGATCATGAAGGCCGAAAGGTGATCTCGTATCCGGTAGAGCCCGTAAAGCGGGCTGGGCAGCGTTGCCACTGCCATCACGATCAGGAAGGCGTACGCGACGGCCCAGAAGCCGGACCGGTGCCGGCCCGGCGCCACGGGCACTGCCGACGTATCGGCGCGGGGCATCGATCCGGGCATCTGCGTAGCCACGGCGGCCGTCACCACACCTTCATGCCGCCGTCGACCACGAGGTCGATGCCGGTCACGAACAAGCCTCGTCGGAGACGAGCATGGTTGCGGCCATCTGCGCTTCCTCGGCCTCCGGCGCGCCCTGGTTCGTACGCGCGGCTGGCAGGGAACTCTGATGTTACGCCATTTATTTGCTTTAGCAAGCAATCTCTAGGAAGCCGGCGGATGCCGGCAGGCTGTCGCCTCAGCGGCCGGCTTCCAGCTGGGCTGCGATCCTCGACAGGGCCTGCGCCGCGTCTGTGACCGTGCAGGCGTCGACGTGGTCGAAAACCCTGCCCCTAACGCTCGCGAGGTGGGCAGGCCAGGCCTTCTTGAGCTTCGCGAGCCCGGCCGGCGTTAGCTTGGCGACATTGCCCCGGCCGTCCTCAGCGCTCGCGCGTTTGCCCACGAGGCCGCGGGTCTGGAGGTCGTCAACGAGGCGGGTCATGCGGCTCGCAGACAGCGCGGCAGCGTTGGCGAGGTCTGCCATCCGCAGTTCGCGGCCTGGAGCCTCCGACAAGCACATCAGCGTGGTGTACTCGTTCGCGGTGATTCCCGCGGTTCTCACCAGGTCGCTGTCAAGGCGACGGGGCAGGGACAGCACGATGCGCATGAGGGATCGCCAGAAGATCTCTTCGGTCTCGCTCAACGGATCCACCTTGGCCACCCATAGACGCTACCGGTCGGATCCTAAGCCACACGTCCTCGAACTCCAGCCCAGCCAGCGCCAGCGAATCGCCGCACGCGGTCAGCCGGGAGGCGGGCCGATCATCGCGTGGCGGGCCTCGGCGACCAGTCCCTCGACAACCAGATACAGGCTCAGGCCGCGGAAATCCGACCCGTCCGGAAGGTGCCCGGTCCAGGCCACGGCGACCGTGTCATCGCGCAAAACCAATGCGTCGATGTCGTACCGGGGTACGCCGCCCGAGATCTTGACGGCGTGGTCATAGTCATCGCGGGCACCCTGTGGCCCGTGACCGGGCGGAGTGTGGCCATAATCGACGTAATCCGGCGACACGACCTCGTCGAACTGCTCCGGCCGCCCCTCGCTGTAGACAGCGAAGTAAGCCCGAACCGCGTCCTCTGGCGTCACAGCTGCCACTCCATTCAGCGAATCTCAGTTACCCGCACGCTCGCGTCTGTCACTAACGGTAAGCGGGGTACCCGAGATCGGCGAAGGCCAATCGCCGGGATCAGGTGACGACCGCTGACTGCGCGTGACCTCGGGCAGCTGCGTGTTACGCGATTGCCGCGGCCGAAGCCAGATACTCGGTCAGCCACGGGCCAGTTACGCTGTCTGCGGCCTTGGCCACCTCCAGCGGCGTGCCTGCCGCGAGGATGCGACCGCCCTCTGGCCCACCGCCCGGTCCCATGTCGATGAGATGGTCAGCGGCTGCGAGCAGGTCGAGGTCGTGGTCGATCACGATGATCGTGGCGCCGGCCTCGAGCAGCCGGTCGAAGACGCTGACCAGGGTGGCGACGTCGAGAGGGTGCAGACCGGTCGACGGCTCATCGAACACGTACAGGACGTTGCGCTGACTGGTGCGCAGGCGGGTCGCTATCCGCAGCCGCTGCGACTCGCCGCCGGAAAGGGACGGGGTGGGCTCTCCCAGCCGCAGGTAACCGAGCCCGACTTCGCTCACAGGGCGCAGCGCTGACGCGATCGGCGCCCGGTCGGAGAACCAGTCGAGGGCCTCCTCGACGCTTAGGGTAAGCACGTCGGCGACGGTCAGGCCGCCTACCCTGACCGCGAGCGTCGCGTCATTGAACCGAGCGCCATGACAGGCCGGGCACTCGATGGCGATGTCGGGCAGATACTGCACGTCGAGGTCAATGTGGCCCAGCCCACGGCAGGTCGGGCACTGGCCCTCGCGAGTGTTGAACGAGAAGTGCCCTGGCTTCCAGCGCCGTCGCCGGGCATAAGGGGCATCGGCGAACAGCCTGCGGATCTCATCGAAGGCCCCGCAGTACGTGGCCGGCGTGGACCGTGCGTTCTGACCGATCGGGGAAGCGTCAATCTGCACGACCTCGCGGATATCCCGGAGATCCAGGCGTCGGACGTGGGCCGGGAGCGGAACTCCGCTGAACTGGGCGCGCGCCGCCGGGATCAGGCTATCGAGCACGAGCGCTGTCTTGCCTGCACCGGAAGGTCCGGCCAGCGCGGTCAGCTGGTTCACCGGGAAGCCCGCCTTCAGGTCACGCAGGTTGTACAGCTCAGCGACCTCGATCGTGATCGAGTCGTCGACTGGCGGACGCACGGACCGATCGCGCGGCACGGCCGTGGCACCCGCGAGGAACGGTCCGATGACCGAGTGCGGGTCGGCTTCCACCTGCGCCGGGCTGCCCTGCGCGATCACCGTGCCGCCCTGGGCGCCGGCTCCAGGCCCGAGTTCTATCAGCCAGTCTGCGGACTTGATGAGTTCGCGCTCATGCTCGACCACGACAACGGAATTCCCGTTCCCGGCCAGGGCGGTTATGGTCGCGCGCAGCCCGACGACGTTGGCCGGGTGCAACCCGACAGACGGCTCGTCCAGCACGTACAGCATCCCCGTGGTGCTCGCCCGCACCGTGGAGGTGAGCTCTATCCGCTGTCGCTCGCCGGTCGACAGCGAGGCACCGGACCGGTCCAGGGCGAGGTAACCGAGCCCGACGTCGAGCAGCGGTGTCACCGTGCGCTGAAGTTCGGCGAGGAGGCCCGAGGTCAGCCGGGAAAGCTCGGCGGCCAAGCCGTCAGGCAGGCCGGCTGCGAATGAACTCAGTCTGGCGAGGCTGAGGGCGCAGATCTCGGCGAGGTTCAGACCGCCGAGCAGGGACGTCAGCGCTTCCGGTCGGAGCCGGGTGCCATGACAGGCCGAGCAGCCGCGGGTGATGACGAAACGCTGGGTCAGGCGGCGGGTGCGCTCCTTGTCGCTGCGCAGGGAACGTTCCGCGGCTGCGACCGCGTTGTCGTAGTTTACGTTCAGCCGCACTGGCCGGGCGTTGCGGCCTGAGTGCAGCGTCACCGGAACGAGCACCGGGTCGCCGTGCAGCACGATCTCCCGCTCGCTGTCGGTCAGCGACTCAAACGGCACGTCAAGCCGGACGCCGAGTTCGCGGGCCGCGAACATCGACAGCCGGCGTCCGCCGGAATTCCACGGCAGCACCGCGCCCTCTTCGATCGTTTTGAGCGGGTCAGCGACGAGCGTGGTTTCGTCGACCTCGGACCGCACACCCAGGCCGTGGCATACGGGACAGGCACCGTAGGAGTTGAAGGAGAAGGACTCCGCGCTCGGGTGCACGAATTTGGCTCCGCAGACCGGGCAGGTGATCTCCGTACCGTAGGTGGCAACCGAGGGCGCGACCTGGTGACCGTTCGGGCATCGATGCGAGCCTAGGCGCGACATCATCAGGCGCAGGACGTTCAGCACTTCCGACATCGTGCCGACCGTGCTGCGCGGTCCGGGTATCGGCGGGCGCTGCCGCAGAGCCAGTGCCGCCGGAAGGTGGTCGATCCGGCTGACGTCGGGCCGCTGGGCCTGACTTAGTCTCCTGCGGCTGTAGGTACTCAGGCCCTCGAGGAACCGCTGCATTCCCTCGGCGTAGAGCGTTCCGATGGCCAGCGACGTCTTGCCGGACCCTGACACTCCAACCACGGCGACCGTCCGCCACAGCGGCACGTCCACGTCGATGTTCTTGAGGTTGTTGTGCCGCGCCCCGCGCACGCCGATAGACGCTGGCCGGCTGTCCGGAGCCGGAGTGTCAGCAAGGGTCATGGCAGTCAACCTAAAGTCCCCCGCGGAACGACGGCCTCAACTCGCCAGCCCGGCGCGCCGGTGCCCGCATACCTGGCCCCGGCGCGCTGCACCGGGCTCGAGAGATCAGGGGTGGACCGGCCCGCTTGGCCCGGAGTCGAGGCGCAGCGACTGCATGATGGCGAAGGTAGTGGTCCAGGTGAAAATCTGGATGTCCGCAGCCGCCAGGACGCCGGTGTACTTCGCGATGACGGGCGCAGCGGCGCGCTCGGTGACGGTGTCGAGATGGGCCTTGACTCCGGCCCAGACGTTCTCGCCGTAATGCATGTAGAAGGGGACGGGATCCACTGCGGCCAGGGCCTCGCGGGAGGCGGCCACGATGTCGGCGATGTACTGTTCGTGGACCTCGACGTCGTCACGAGTGGCGAGCCGGCCGAGGTGCCCGCAGATGAAATGTGTCCACGGGTAGGACAACGCGGTGGCCGGAGCCTGGATGTAGCCGGGGACGTCCTCACTGAGATTCACGTTGTAGATCGGCACCCAGCCCGCGTTCACGACGTCGATGAACATCAGCGTGTCGTGGCCAGGGAAGTGGATGTAGATGTTGTCCGGCGAATGGTTGGGACCGTGCCAGGCGAGCTCGGCACGCTCGCCGCCGACCTCGAGGGTGTAGCGGTCCCGGAAGGTCACGTCCGGCACCGGCCGAGCAGAGTCGTTGTCGCGCAGCAGGAGCCGCCGGGTTTCCTCGTGACCGACGCGGACCACGTCGTCGCCGAACAGCGAGGATGCGCCAGCGTGGTCCGCGTGGTGATGGGAGTAGACCAGGTGTGTCACGGTGTTGCTGACGCCGTTCTCGGTCGCGATCTGGTCAACGGCTCGCCTCAGGTTGTGGCCGATACTGGGAGGCGCGTCGAACAGCACCACGCCGTCCTGGGTCGTCAGGAAGGC